>NZ_JBRCOK010000099.1:0-29989 GCF_053501535.1 Bellilinea sp.
CGCGGATATTTTCGACCCAGATTTTGACGTTGTTGGGATCCACCCAGGTATGGGGGTCGCCGCCTTCGTGGTTGGGTTCCTCACCCTCATCATTATGTTCTTCGCCTTCCTCTTCGTGAGTATCCGCCCCAAAGTCCTTCAATTCGATTCCTTTGGAAACTTCCACAACCCGGTCGGCGGAACCGGCATTTTCAATCAACACCTGAAGGAATTCCTCCAGACCGGCGCCGTTGACAAATACCAGCCGTGCTTCGGCTACTTTAGCCAAATCCTGAGGGGCGGGTTCGTAGGTGTGTACATCCGTACCAATCGGCAGCAGGGTGGTGACCGTGACCCGCTCGCCGCCTACCTGACTGACCACATCCGCTACTATGGAAGTGGTTGCGACAACCTGCAAGGGCTGGATTTCAGCCGAAGTTGGAGCAGGGGCAGCCGGGGAAGGCGCACAGGCGCTCATCATTACGGCAAACGCCGCCAGAAAGAAAATCAGTTTTTTCATCGTCGTTTCTCCTCTCTTAATAGAAATGATATTCATTTTCAATTTATAGTCAAAAAACTCAACTGTTGCAGCGCGGACATAAACCGAACAACTGCAGCCAGTGATCCTTGACCCGATAACCGGTAGACTGCTCGACCCGTTCGGTCAGGGCGTTCAAATCATCGCCGGCAAACATCTCCACCTGCCCGCAGCGGGTGCACAACAACAGGTGCTGATGCCCCTGCGTGGCGCGCAGGTAACGATGGCAGCCATCCGGCATGTGAACCCGCTGAACCAGTCCCAGCTCTTCCAGCCGTTCCAAAGTGCGATAGACGGTGACCAGACCGAGGCGCGGGTAATCACGCCGTCCGCTGTCATACACCTCAATGGGGCTGAGGGCGTGTGTGGTGGTTGCCATTAATTCGACGATTGCGCGCCGCGGCTCGGTAATGCGATAACCGGAGGCTTGCAGCTGTTCCAGCCAGGCTTCAATCAGGTCATGGGGTTGCATGAGCGCAATTGTAAATGAAAACGATTTTCAATACAAGATTTTTGTTAAAAATTTCTCATTTTTGGGTCCGATCACCCTTTATGGCTTTCGCAAAGTTGCTTGACAACCCTGAAATTTTGTATCGAAACTTGAATTGTTGCGAAACGACCCCCTCCCGGCCTCCCCCAATATCGCCAAAGCGATATTGGGGGCGCAGGAGGGGGCAAAATCGCTCGATTTGACGCATCAGTGGAGAATTCCGAATAGACATCGGTCAGCACCCGCCGGCTGCTGTTTGACCGTTTTCGACTTTGAGAAAGCCACGGGGCACGCTTGACTTCCTTTGACGGATTGGCTGTCCAACCTGTATAATCGAGGTCATTCAATTTCAAAGAGGAGTTTCGGACAATGGCGCTGACGATTGAGTGGAAACACCGGGTTGAGTTGTGGGAAAAAGCTCTCTGGGATGCGTGTTATCACCCTCTCCAGCCGGTTGAACTGGAAGGTTTTGCCACAACGGATCATCTTACCCCCCAGCAGGCCCTTCTGCGCACCTTTCAGCCCATGCCGCCCGGCACGCCGTGGGGCGCCAAGTGGGAATACGGCTGGTTTCGTACCAGTGTGACCGTTCCGCCTGAAGCGGAAGGCAAGCGGGTGGTGATCCGCCTCAATCCCGGCGGGGTGGAAAGCGTGGTGTGGATCAACGGTCAGGCGGCCGGTTCGTTTGGGTGGGGGCACAAAGAAATTACCCTGTCGCGGCAGGCGGCTGCCGGTCAGCGCTATGAGATCTTGCTCGAATCCTACGCCGGGCATGGTCATATTACAGTCGGGGATGGCCCTTACCCGCACGGGGTCGAATCCGTGCCGGAGCCGGGGCCGACCCAGTGCATGGTCGGTGAGTCAACGTTGGGCATCTGGCGCGAAGAAGTCTATCAGGCGGCGGTGGACTTTACCACCTTGTTTGAACTCAGTCAGCTGCTCGATCCGCTCAGCCTGCGTGCCTGCCAGATTGATGAAGCCCTGATGGACGCTACGCTGATCATAGACCCGGAACTGCCCGAAGCCGAAATGCTGGAAACCATCCGCGCCGGACGTGAACGGATGCGGCCGCTGCTGGAAAAGCGCAACGGCCCAACCATGCCGACGCTGTTCGCCTTCGGTCATGCCCACATTGACGTGGCCTGGCTGTGGCCGCTGCGCCATACCGAACGCAAGATAGCCGCCACAGTGCTCAACCAGCTTTCGCTGTTTGAGGAATACCCCGAATTTCGTTTCCTGCAAAGTCAGCCGCATTTGTACTGGATGCTGCAGCAGTGCTACCCGGAAATTTATGCCCGCTTCAAGCAGGCGGTGCGTGAGGGCAAAGTGATTGCCGACGGCGGCATGTGGGTGGAAGCGGATACCAACCTGAGCGGAGGCGAGAGCCTGATTCGTCAGATCCTCTACGGGCGGGCCTTCTTCCGTGATGAACTGGGGGTGGACAGCCGGGTGCTGTGGCTGCCGGATGTGTTCGGGTACTCCGGCGCCCTGCCGCAGATTTTGAAGGGCTGCGGGATGATTGGTTTTGCGACCCAGAAAATCACCTGGGCTTACAACGGCGGTGAGCCTTTCCCCTACAACCTCTTCTGGTGGGAAGGGATTGACGGCAGCGCCATTCCGGCCCACATCTTCACCGATTACAACAGCGAAATGCGCCCGCGCAACCTGATGGAACGCTGGAACACCCGCCTGCAAAAGAACGGTATTCATTCGATGATTCAATCCTTTGGCTGGGGAGATGGCGGCGGCGGCCCCACGCGCGACCATCTGGAGTTCTACCGCCGTGTGCAGGACCTGGAAGGTCTGCCGCGGGTGCGCATGGCCTCGCCGGCAGAATTTTTTGAGGATCTGTTTGCGCACGGCTTACCCAAAGAACGCTATGTGGGCGAGCTGTACTTTCAGGCGCACCGTGGTACCTATACCTCCCAGGCGCGTGCCAAACGCGGTAACCGCCGCAGTGAATTTGCACTGCGCGAGGCGGAGTTGTGGGCCAGCGCTGCCCGTGCACTGCACGGATTTGATTTCACCCCGCGATCTCTCTGGGAGCAGTGGCGCGGCTTGCTGCTCAACCAGTTCCACGATATTCTGCCGGGTTCATCCATTGCGCGGGTGTATGAAGAAGCCGAAGCCACCTATGCCGAAATTCTGGCGGCAGCCGGGCAAACCGCTCAGCGGGCGGCGCAGGTGCTGGCTGGCAGCGGAAAGGGACGGGCCGCGTTCAATCCGCTTTCCTGGCCGCGGCGGGCTTTGTTTGCCACTTCGCAGGGTGAGGTGGAAGTCGAATTGCCCCCGTGCGGCTGGGCGCCAATCCCTCAGCAGGCAGTGGAATCGGATGCACAAAGCGCGGCGCGCGCCATCCAGACCGATGAGGGCTTTGTACTTGAAAATGAATTGCTGACCGCCCGAATCAACCGGCGCGGAGAACTGGTCAGTGTGTGGGACAAAGAAGCCGAAAGGGAAGTGCTGGCCGGGCCTGCCAACCGCCTGTGTCTCTACAAAGACGTACCGACCAAATGGGATGCGTGGGATCTGGACAGCATGACCGAATTGCTGCCGGTAACAACCGATGAACCGGTTGAAAAGGAAATCCTGATAGAGGCAGGGCCGGCAGCCCGTTTGCGCCTGCGCCGCCGGTTGCATCATTCTACCGTTGAACAGGTCATCACCCTGCGCCGCGCCAGCCGGCGGATTGACTTTTCCACCTGCGTGGACTGGCAGGAACGCCATAAACTGCTCAAAGTGGCCTTCCCGCTCAACATCCATACGCATGAGGCCGTCAGCGAAATTCAATTTGGGCATTTGCGCCGTCCTACCCATCAATCGCGGCAGTATGATGCTGACCGCTTCGAGGTGTGCAATCACAAATGGACGGCGCTGGTGGAAGAAGGGCGCGGGGCAGCCGTTCTGAACGATAGTAAATACGGCTTAAGTCTGCGCGGCAATACCATTAACCTGACACTGCTTAAATCGGCCATGGCGCCGGATATGAACGCCGACCGCGGACTGCAGTATTTTACCTATGCTTTATACTGCTGGAACGGCAGTCTGTTGGAAAGCGGTATTTTGCGAGAAGCGTATGATCTGAATGTACCGCCGCTGGTGGTGGAAGGCTCAGCGGTGGATGAGGCTTTTTCTCTGTTTCAAGTGGATGCGGAGAATGTGGTCATTGAAACGGTCAAACCGGCTGAGGACGGCAGTAAAGACATCATTCTGCGTCTGTATGAGGGCATGCGCACCGCAACCCGCTGCACGCTCAAAACGCCCCTGCCGGTGCAGGCAGCCTATCAGACCAATCTGTTGGAGGAGCAGCCTCAACCGCTTGACTGCAAAGACGGTACCATTCCGCTCGATTTCCGTCCTTTTGAAATTAAGACCATCCGGCTGCAATTGTAAAAGGCTCCAGAAAAATGGACGTTCAATTTGAGCAAATTTGGGAACAATACCGCGCCGGCCTGCTTGCTTTTATCCATAAGCGGGTGGATGATCCAATGGCAAGCGAGGATATTTTGCAGGATGTCTTTCTGCGCATTTATTCAAATTTGTCGTCTTTACAGGATGTAAACCGCCTGCCAAGCTGGATTTATCAGATCACCAGAAATGCAGTCGTGGATTATTATCGAGCCAGGCGCCCCAGCCTGCCTTTGCCGGAGTGGGTTACGCAGACGGAAGCTGAATTTGAGGAGAGCGTCGAAAAAGAGCTGGCTTGCTGTTTACTGCCCATGATTGAAGCGCTGCCTGATAAATACCGCACTGCCATCGTCTTATCCGAAATAGAAGGTGTACCTCAAAACCAGATTGCTCAAAGCCAGAAAATTACGCTATCCGCAGCAAAATCACGAGTGCAGCGTGGGCGAAGGCTGTTAAGAAAGATGTTTGAGGATTGTTGTGTTTTTAATTTTGATGTGCGGGGGCAATTAATGGCCTACGAACCCCGCTGTGATGAATGTCAAGAAGGCAATTGAAATTGCGTCCTTTTGCAATTTCTTCCGTCTTTAATCTTGAGAATCTAAATTATTCTGGAGGAAGGCAAAGATGGAAGAAAATCAAAAGCATAAAATCCGTGCTGCAGTGAGGGAAAATTACGGAAAAATCGGTGCTGCAGCTGGCAGCGCATGTGGTTGTTCAACGGCTTGTTGCCCATCGGACAGTGCCAATAACCCGATTAACATTTCTCTTACGGTGGGTTATTCAACGGAAGAACTGACCGGCGTCCCCGAAGGGGCCAATCTGGGCCTGGGGTGTGGTAATCCGCAGGCCATTGCTTCTCTCAAGCCGGGTGAAACCGTGCTTGATTTGGGCAGCGGCGGAGGATTGGACTGTTTTCTTGCAGCTAAAGCAGTCGGTTCTACCGGAAAGGTGATTGGTGTTGACATGTCGCCGGAAATGATCAGCCGGGCAAGACAGAATGCCCAAACAGGGGGATATACCCAAATTGACTTTCGGCTCGGCGAAATCGAATATTTACCGGTGGCAGATAGCAGTGTGGATGTGATCATTTCCAATTGTGTGATCAACCTTTCACCGGATAAGGATCAGGTCTTTCGAGAGGCTTTTCGCGTGCTCAAACCGGGTGGCCGTCTGGCTGTTTCGGATGTGGTAACAATTGAGGAATTACCGCCCATTTTCAAGGAAGATATGACGCTTTATACCTCCTGTGCAGCCGGGGCAGCCACAATTCAAGAATTGGAACGTTTTTTACAGGCAGCAGGGTTCGTGCAGATCAGGATTCAGCCCAAGAATGAAAGCAAATCCTTTATTAAGGATTGGTCGCCGGGAAGTAAAATTGAGGATTATGTGGTTTCGGCAGTCATCGAGGCTAAAAAACCTTCCGCTTAGCGCGCTGCCCAAAGCGTTGAAAATTAAGGGTAACATTCACCCAAAATTGTGACAATTAGAAAATTGCACAATTTTGGGTTTGTTTTGTTGGTTTCCAGGAAAAGGCTTCACATGATGACAAGTAAAAAAATCAGCAAGGGGTAAAGGTACCGGTCAGGATGACTGGTTGGCGGTAATGCCGTTTGCGGCATATGGACTGTTCAGTCTTACCTTCCATTACCCAATCCTGACCTGCCGGCGCAATTCGAACCAAACCTTAAGCGGCGTTTAGGCGTCTGGTGTGGCGGTACCAGCGCCAGATGATGTAAGCAGTCACCAATACCAGCACACAGGCAATGATGACCGGCACGACCACTGCCAGAATGGAGAGGATGGTGGAGATCACATCCTCGGCAATGCTGACCGGTACGTTG
Organism: Bellilinea sp.; assembly: GCF_053501535.1. Classification (NCBI taxonomy): domain Bacteria; kingdom Bacillati; phylum Chloroflexota; class Anaerolineae; order Anaerolineales; family Anaerolineaceae; genus Bellilinea; species Bellilinea sp. The sequence continues at coordinate 6,257 of NZ_JBRCOK010000099.1, forward strand.
CCCGCCCCTCCGGTGGTGGCGGTAACTGCCGGGCGGACGGCCAGAGTTTTCACGGCGTGAACCCCGCCCGCCACCAGCAGCCCCAGCCCCAGGGATAAAACCGGATGCACATCCGTGATCACATTGGCGCTGGCGGCGAAGGCAATTGCACCGGCGGTGGGGCGAACAAAGGTTTGGATTAAGTCGTTGATGTGGTTGACTGCCGGCACCTTATCGGCAAAGAACTCGATCAATGAAAGGACAACCAGCAGGCCGATAATCCACCAGGATTCAAGCGTATCCCACGGTGGGCGGAGGGTGAGCAGGTCAGTGAATTTTGCCAGCAAGGCGACCACCAGCAGGGGGATGTAAGCATTCAAACCGGCGCTTGCCGAAAGCCCAAACGCAGTGAATACTCCCAGCAGTTCAATCATGTAAATCTCCCTGGACGGGTTCTTAGAAGATAAACCCCGACCATGTTCCGGTTAAAGTATAACGCAGCCAGTCCACCGCGCCAATCTGCAGCAGGGCGGTGGTGAAACCGGCTGTCAAAATGACCCAGCCGCTTTTCAGCGAATCAACGGAATTTTCCAGATGAAAGACCGTCATCCACAACAGGCTGTAACACATGCCCAGCACCAGCCAGACGGTAGCAGCGCTTAAAACAGCCAGCACGGTAATCAGCCCGGGAATTTGTAGATAGGTAGCGGTTGAAACCAGCCCGACCAGTCCCATCAGCAGGAAGACCTGCCGGTAACTGGCCAGCGCCGGGCGTGGGTCAGGTTGTGTCCAAAAGTATTGATTGAACAACGGCAGGAAGATAACCGCCACCAGCAGCCCCAGTCCGCTGCCGGTAGCCAGCCGCAGCAGGTTGCTGGGGGTGTACAGGGTGGGGGCTTGCGGGAAAAAGTGAAGATAAGAATTCAACCCATCCACCCCAAAGGTGATCAAAAAAATGCTGAGCGGGATGCTGATGCGCAGCGGCGGCAGAGCGGAACGTTTACCCTGTACCCACTGGAAGACGAAGCCGGTCAACATACCCAAATACATTCCGGAGCAGCGCGCACACAGCGGGGTTGGGCGGTCATCAATCCAGAAGGAGCGCACCTCAATTCGGTGGCAAACGGCATAGCCTATCGCATCGGCTTTACCGAGGATGCCGGGCGGGGTTAGCGCCAGCCAGACGGTCAACACCAGCAGGGCAAATACCGCCAGACCACTTTTCAAGTAAATTTGCCCTTTTGGGCCGAATCGCCGGGCGATTTTCATGCCTGCCATTATAACAGCAGGGTAAATTAACCTGTACAAATGTGCCTTTCTTAAGTATCATCCACTCTGGATTTTATTTCGGAGGCGTACCCCAACCATGAAGAAAATCGGATTTGTTTTTGCAATGCTGATCCTGCTGTCCGGGCTGGCTGCCTGCCAGACCAACAACCCCCAGCCAACCACACAGCCTACCCAATCCATTGATCTGGCAGCAACTGCCACCCGCAAGGCACTGGATACGCCGTTCCTGCCGGCTACCAACACCCCTGCACCAACCGCCACTGAAACGCCGGCGCCCACCCTCACCCCCACCCGCGATTATCCGCTGGAAGGTTACGGCCCGACCAATTTTCCGGCGGATGTCAATCCCCTTACCGGTTTGAAAGTGGCTGATCCGCAAATCCTCAACCGCCGACCGATTTTGATTAAGGTGCAAAATCTGCCGCGCGATGACCGGCCGCAGTCCGGCCTTTCACTGGCGGATATTGTGTATGAGTTCTACACCGAATACGGCACAACGCGCTTTGGGGCGCTGTTTTATGGGCAGGATGCCGAACGGGTCATGCCGATCCGCTCGGCGCGCTATTCGGATGTCAATTTGATTCGCATGTACAAGCCCATATTCGTGTTCGGCTACGCCTATGCGCCGGTTTTCCAGCGTTTGGTCAATTCCGAGTTTAGCAGCCGGCTGGTGCTGGAAAGCGGCGCTTCCTGTCCCGCGGTTTGCCGGGTTGATCCGAGGGGTAAAAATTATCTGGCTGCCAATACCATTGAACTGCAAAACCTGATCAAAGCCCGCGGCATTGACAACACCCGCCCGAATCTGGACGGAATGATGTTCAATTACACGTTGCCTGAAGGAGGCAAACCGGCAGAGCAGGTGTTTGTACGTTTTTCGGCAGCGATTTACAACCGCTGGGATTATGATCCTGCCAGCGGGCGTTACTTGCGCTTTTCAGATACCCGCAATGATCCGGATGGCAATGCCGCAGCGTATGCCCCCCTCACTGATGCGCTTACCGGGCAGCAGATTGCTGCCGACAATCTGGTCATTATTCAGGTGCGTCACAATGAGGTGGACCCACGCCCGGATGTGGAAGTGCTGGACATGAGCATTCTCGGCAGCGGCCCGGCTTATTTATTCCGCGATGGGCGAATGTTCGAGGTCAAGTGGCAGCGCTTGACCGAAAGCGACCTGCTTACGCTGGTGGATGCGCAGGGTAAACCGGTGGCTTTCAAACCGGGCAAGACCTGGTTTGAAGTGATGACGGTCAATACAACCCTGACTCAGGATGGCGCTGCCTGGCGGTTTAAGTTTGTCAGCGACTGGTAAACTGGGCATACTGCGATAAAACTGAAACTCAGATGACGCTGCGCCGCCGAAAGGCGGCGCAGAGGTTTTTAACCTTGCTAAATTTTACAAATATTTCCCTGCTGAGTGGTTCAGGAACTTAAGGATCGCCAATTGGGGAATATTTTGCCTCTGACCGGTTACATGTTTGGAAGATCAATCCTCACCGGGTCGTCAGCGAGGATAAAACGCAACCATAATCCAATTCTTGCGTATGTTAAGTATGAAATTGCCGTATAATTTTTTTATCCAATCCTGCCGGCGGTTGCAGGCTGCCAGAAGAATCCGCTCTGGCGGAGGAGCAAACCGATGAAGCGGCTGCTGCTTCCGTTTCTGAGCCTGACGGGTATTCTCTGGCTGACGGCCGGCTGGTTGGCGTGGGTTATTCAGAATGAGGTGGGAATGCTCAGCGGGATTGTTTTGGGCGGCATTGTAGCGCTGGCAGCCATTAATTTGCTGCGCACTTGCGTTAGTATCATGCCAGCCCGCACCTTTCTGGCATTTCTTACCCTTTCCCTTCTTCTGTTCAGCACCATTCTGCTTTTGCGCTGGCAGCCGGCAGTCTGGCAGCGTATCGTGCAATCGGCTGCTTTTGTATTGGCGCTGGTGGGGTTGACCATTGGGGTGGATAAACTGACCGGCAGGGGTTGGCAGTTCACCCAGGATCAACTGCGCGGCCTGCTGGCAGGTAGTATTCTGCTGGTAGCGGCGGCTTACCTGCTGCCGGGGGTAATTTTCATGTTGAGCATTACGGCAGACCATGCCGGGTGGTTATCCAAAGCCAGCCTTCTGCTGGCCAGTTTTCGATTTCCGTAAATAAGGAGTGTGAAAAATGCGCAGTAATCGTTTGTTTTGGGGTCTGATTCTCATTCTGCTGGGAACATTGTTTCTCTTGCAGACGCTGGGGGTGCTTTCGTGGAGTGTGTGGACCTATTTCTGGCCTCTTGTCTTGATTCTGCTGGGAGCGTGGATTCTATTGCGCCCGCGGCTGGCAACCCAAAACTCCGCTGAAGTACAAAATCTCAGCATTCCCCTGCAGGCAGCCGATCAAGCCAGCATTGAATTCAACCACGGCGCCGGACGGCTGCTGGTCAATCCTGGCGCTGGGCCTGCTCAGCTGCTGGAAGGATCGTTTGTTGGCGGTGTGCGCCATTCGGTTCAGCCGGAAGGCTCGCTGTTGCGGGTAAAGTTGAATGCCGACCCGGTGTTGACACCGCTGGATATTCCATGGGCAGGTGAGGAAGGGTTGCGCTGGGACGTGCGACTGACCCAGACCATCCCGCTGGAGTTGACCTTTCACACCGGTGCGGGAGAAAATCTCATCAACCTGCGTGAATTGAACGTCAGAAAGGTGCTGCTGGAAACCGGGGCAAGTTCCACCCAGATGACTTTGCCGGCTCAGTCTCCTTTTTGCCGCGTAGATGTGCGCGCCGGGGCTGCTTCGGTGGTGTTGAAGGTGCCCGAAGGGGTGGCCGGCCGTATTCACATGGAAAGCGGACTTGTCGGCAGCAAAATTGACCCGCAGCGCTTTCCTTACAATGGGGTAACTTACGAGACTCCCGGTTTTGATGTGGCTGACCGGCGGGTGGAGATCAAAGTCGAAGCCGGTATGGGTTCGATTGAGATCCTCAGCGCATAAATTTTTTTGAGTTCAAGGAGTAAAATCATGTCAAAAATGAACTGGCGTATTCTGGCTGGCGGCGGATTAATCCTGATGGGATTGGTTGCGCTGCTGGATGCGGTCTTTCAAATTGAATTGAGCGGTCTGCTCTGGTCGTTTTTGTTTGTGCTGGGTGGGGCTGCATTCCTTGCGGTGTTATTGAATGACCGTAAACAGTGGTGGGCTGCCATCCCCGGCTTTACCCTGCTGGGGATTGGGGCGCTGATTGGTTTTAGCCGCATTGCGCCGGCCATCTCCGAACAGGTTGGCGGGGCGTTTGTGCTGGGTGGAATTGGAATCAGTTTCATCGTGGTTTATTTGCTCAATCGCCACTTTTGGTGGGCTTTGATTCCGGCGGGGGTGATGGCCAGTCTGGTTGTGATGCTGGTGATTGAGCCGATAGTGGGCGATTCGGCAGCGTGGGTGTTCCTGCTGGGTTTGGGGGCCACCTTCGGCATGGTGTACTTGCTGCCCGGGCCGGGTGGAGAACGGATGACCTGGGCACTCTGGCCGGCAGGGGTGATGGTGATCCTTTCCCTGATTGTGATGGGGATCAGTGTGCAGTGGGCGGCCTATTTGATCCCGGCATTGATGATTGTGGCGGGAATTGTGTTGTTTGTGCGCGCTTTGCGGCGTGGTTAGGGAGGGTGAAATGAGCGAGATGAAACCTGTTCGCGAGCGGCGGAGTATATTCTGGCCGTTGATGCTGATTGCCGTTGGAATTGTTTTATTGTTGAACACGCTGGGCGCTTTATCCGGCGATGCGTGGGCTGTTTTGGTGCGGCTCTGGCCGTTGATTTTCCTGATCGGTGGGATTGACCACATTCTGAGGGGCGAAGGCTGGGTGTGGGGCGTCTTTTCGATCGGGTTGGGTACGGTATTTCTGCTCAGCAACTTTGGTTACCTGCCCGGCAATGCATTGAATATGCTGCTGCGTTTATGGCCGTTGATTTTGATTGCCATCGGACTGGATATTATCCTCCGCGGCAGTTCGCGCTGGGTGACGCTGGTGGCCGTCTTGCTGACGCTGGGCGTGGTTGGTGGTGTGTTCTGGCTGGCAGCCAGCTCGCAGGGGGTGATTGGGGGGCAGGCGCTGCCCATCGCTCAGCCCCTGCAGGGTGCCGAACGTGCCATTGTTCGTCTTTCCAATCCCGCGGGCGGTTTGCTGGTGAAGTCATCGGCCAGTCCTCAAATGCTGGCAGAAGGGCAGGTCATCTTGACCCGCCAGCAGACGCTGGATGATCGTTATGCAGTCCAGGATGGATTGGGCAGTTATTCGCTGGGCAGTTCTGGGGTGGTGTACCTGCCGTGGGCGGGCAGTTTTCAATCTCCCAACTGGCAAATCCAGCTCAACGGGCAAATTCCGATCACTCTGGAAACCAATACCGGCGCCGGCGATCAGGTGCTGGATCTGCGCGGTCTTGATCTGGAGCGCTTGAATGCTTCGGTAGCGGTGGGGCAGCTGACGGTAACATTATCTGCTGATGATTCGTTTGAGGGGGTCATCAGTAACCCGATCGGCAATTTGACGCTTGAGGTGCCGCGCGGGGCGCTGGTGGAAATTCAGGCAGATACAGCCATTACCGTCCGCAATATCCCGCCTGCTGATTTTCGGGTGGAAGGCAATTATCTTTATTCCCCCGGTGCAAATGCCCAAAATGCCCAAATCCGCCTGAAGGTCGAACAACCGATTGGGGTGTTTAACCTGCGGCTGGTGCCATAAATAATTCTGGTGAGCTGTGATGGGAAATGTGGGGAAATGGCGGATCCAGAGCCATTTCCCTGTTGTATTTGTGGGAACTTTTTAAACCACTCAACGTCATGAAGAGAGGAATATATCTCACTATAAAGGTTCGATAAGGAGGAACCATGAAAAACCGTTGGATGTTGTTCATCATTTTGGTAATGGCAGCCAGTCTGTTGGCGGCCTGCGCTGGGACCGCACCGGCTTCAAACCAGCCGCTGCGTCAGATTAATGTTTCCGGGACGGGCAAAGTCTATCTGGTACCCGATATTGCCTACATCTACATTGGCGTACGCAGTCAGGCGGATGATGTAGCCACAGCCCTGGCACAGAACAACCGACAGGCGCAAACCATCGCTGATACACTCAAACAGCAGGGGATTGCTGCTGAGGACATTCAAACCACTGCTTTCAATGTCTATCCTCAGCAGGAATATACGCCGGAAGGCGCGCCGGGCAAGATCACCTATGTGGTGGAAAATACCGTTTTCGTCAAGGTGCGAGAGCTGCAAAAACTGGGTGAAATTTTGAACGCCGTGGTGCAGGGTGGTGCCAATACCATCAACGGCATCAGCTTTGATGTGCAGGATCGCGCCGCGGCTGAGGCTGAAGCCCGCCGCCTGGCAGTGGAAGACGCCAAAGCCAAAGCCGGTGAAATTGCCGGTCTTGCCGGAGTAACACTGGGCGAATTGCAGAACATCAGCGTGTATTCCAGCGGCGGCCCGATGCCAGTGTATGAGGCCAAGGGTGGGTTGGCAGCTTCTTCAAGTGTCCCGATTGCGGCCGGTCAGCTGGTCATTCAGGCGGACGCCAACCTGACTTACGAAATCAAATAAGCCGTTCGGCTGCCCAAAATAAACATCAACGCCTTTCCTTTTGCGGGGAAGGCGTTGATGTTTAACTTGATGAATTGGATCAATAGTGAATGGCGCTGATTTTGGAGAGTTTGGTCAATCGGTGGGTGGAGATAATGCGCCGGCTGGTACCGGTCAGACCGCGCAGAACAATGCTGTCGGTGGTGGCGCCGCCGGGGTAGTAATCTACGCCGCGAAGCAGCTCGCCGTTGGTGATGCCGGTTGCCGCAAAGAAAACATCTTCGGATGAAACCAGATCGTCAATGGTCAGGACGCGGTTGAAGTCGTACCCCAATTCTTCACCTTTGCGCCTTTCCTCTTCGTTGCGCGGGTGAAGTTTTCCTTGAATCGTGCCGCCGGTGCAGCGCAATGCGCAGGCTGCCAGCACGCCTTCGGGTGTGCCGCCAATGCCGAGCAGCACGTCAATGCCGGTTTCCGGCAGGGATGTCATCAGGGCGCCGGCGACATCGCCATCTGGGATGAGGATGATGCGCGTGCCAACCCTTCGAACGCGGCGGATCAGTTCTTCATGGCGCGGGCGGTCAAGGATGACGGCGGTCAGGTCTTCAACATTGCCGCCTTTGGCTTTGGCAATTTTCCGCAGGTTGTCCTCAACCGGCGCTTCAATATCAATGACATCGCGGGCTTCAGGACCTACCGCAATTTTATCCATATAGACAATGGGTCCGGGGTTGAACATGCTGCCACGCGGGGCGAGGGCAACCGTGGCAATGGCGTTGGGCAGGCCGTAGGCGGTGGGGCGTGTGCCGTCAATCGGATCAACCGCAATGTCCACCTGTGGAGGTTCACCGGTTCCCAAGCGTTCCCCGTTGTAGAGCATCGGCGCTTCGTCTTTCTCGCCTTCGCCGATGACAATCACACCGTCCATTTGAATGGTATTCAGCACCAGACGCATGGCATCCACTGCGGCGCGGTCAGCGGCGATTTTATCGCCCCTGCCCACATAACGGCCGGCTGCCAGTGCCGCCGCTTCAGTCACACGCACCAGTTCAAGTGCCAGGTTGCGGGTAGGCTTGGAGTCAATCATCAGGTCGTTCCTCCTTTTTGAAATAAGATTTGAGAATGGGGTTCAATCCGCTTACCATAACCACAGAATAAGATAATAGCCGATGGCTGCTCCCCACAGCCATGAGTCCAGCCGGTCTAACACTCCACCGTGACCGGCTAACAGTTTTCCCGAATCCTTGATGTTGAACTGGCGTTTGAGCATACTTTCACCCAAATCGCCCAATGGGGTGAGCGCACCTAACGCCAAACCTAAAATCAACCCGTGCAGCGGGGTGATCAATGAGGAACGCAGCCCCCAAAGTAAAGCAAAAAGTACCCCGCCAACCACAGAAAACAGCAGGCCACCCAAATAACCTTCTCGGGTTTTGTTGGGGCTGATGCGCGGCGCAAGCGGCGTTTTACCAAAAGTCCGTCCGATGAAAAACGCGCCGGCATCACCAACCGCGATGGTGGGAATGGTCAGCATGACCCACCACAAACCATCCGGCAAAAAACGCAGTGAGATGAGATAGGAACCCATCCACCCGATGTATAAAATGCCGGTCAGGGTGATGGTGAAATCCATGCCGGCGGTGGTGCAGCCATGCTGACAGGTGAAAATGTGAGCCGCCATGCTGAGTAAGATCAGCACAGCCAGGAGGAGATCACTGTACTGAAAACCCCAGTAAAAACGGCTGAATGCCAGAACGAGTGTGCCACCCAGCAGCATGACCGCCGAAGGGAAATAACCGCCTTGAGAAAAAAGCCGCCAGTATTCCCAGGCGGCTATGGCTAACAGAAGACTGATAAATGCGGCATAGGTCAACCCACCCAATGAGACGAAGGTAACCCCGACCAGAATGAGCACGATGGCCACCAGCAGGCGGCTGCGCAGGGTGACCCCGCTGCTCTCAGCAACAGACCTGATCGGAGAGTTTTCCAAATCTTCTTTCCCGCTGGCTGTATTCTTGTAAGGCTTTGAAAAACTCTTCGCGGTTGAAGTCAGGCCAGAGGGTTTGGGTGATGTACCATTCTGCATAAGCGGATTGCCAGATCAAAAAGTTGGAGATGCGCATTTCGCCGGAAGTACGAATGATCAAATCCGGGTCGGGAATGCCGGCGGTAAACAGATAACGGCTGACCAGTTCATCGTTTATTTCTTCAGGTGGAATGCCGTCTTTGACGATGGAGCGAATGGCACACACAATTTCATCCCGTCCGCCGTAATTCCAGGCGATATTGAGGATTAAGCGGTCATTGTTCCGGGTGAGTTCAACAGCGCGTTTGACTTTTTCTTGCAGCCGTTCCGGCAGCCGGTCGAGATGACCAATGTGGTGCAACTGGACACCTTCTTGATGAAGTTCATCCAGTTCGCGGTCAATCACATCCTCGAGAATCATCATCAGCCCTTCCACCTCTTCGGAAGGTCTGCCCCAGTTTTCGGTGGAAAAAGCGTAAATGGTTAAAACTTTGACGTTGAATTCGACACAAGCCCGGATAATGGTGCGTAAATTTTCAGTGCCTGCCCGATGCCCGGCAAGGCGGGGTAAGCCGCGCGCCGCTGCCCAACGTCCATTGCCATCCATGATAATGGCCACATGGACGGGGATTTTGGTCAAGGTGGATGAGGCGATTGCCTCTGTTTCAGACATAAGTGGTATTAAAACTCCATGATTTCTTTTTGTTTCATTTCTCCGATGCGGTCAATTTCGCCGATCATTTTATCGGTCAGTTTTTGAAGTTCGTCTTCGCCTTTTTTGAGTTCGTCCTCGGAGATCAATTTATCTTTTTCAAAATCGCGCAGGTCTTTGAGTATGTCGCGGCGAACGTTGCGGATGGCAACTTTGGCTTCTTCAAGACGCTGATTGACCAGCTTGACCAGATCTCGCCGGCGTTCCTCGGTCAACGGGGGCAGGTTCAGCCGGAGGGTTTTGCCATCATTGTTGGGGGTCAGGCCCAGATTGGAGGTGATAATGGCGCGTTCTATGGCTTTGAGGCCGGAGGTATCGAACGGTTTGATCAACAGGGTGCGTGCGTCGGGTACGCTGATGCTGGCCAGTTGCATGAGAGGGGTCGGTACACCGTAATATTCCACCGGCAGTTTCTCGATCAGGGCAGGGGTTGCCCGTCCGGTACGAATGCCCGCTAAATCGTCTTCCAAAGATTGGATTGCGCCTTTCATGCGATTTTCGGCATCTTTGACTGTTTCTTTAATCACCGCAACCTCCTTGTCAGATGAGTGGAATGTCAATTTGCTGCAATTGCTGGTGTGTTAAGGATACCGCAAAATAGCAAAAAATACCACCGGTTAAATATTTTATCGGTTTATTGACAAAATAGAATATATGTTCTATAATGATAAAAAGTTCGTAAAGGAGTGTGCCATGATTTCCTTACCTATCGTGGATATACCGGTTCAGACAAGTGAAACAATCTCGGTTGATGTTCCAAAAACCAGTACGCAAAACGGTGTGAATCCTTCCGGTAATCGGATACCGGAATACAACCTTCGTGCTTATCTGAATTCACTGTTGCCACTTCCGCTGCGCACCGGATTGCTGGGAATTGACCTGAATGAAAATCCGTTGCTGTTTGACTTAATGGACCCAAACCCGGGTGCGATCTTGATCGTATCCGATCGGGATGCCGGCAAAATGCGCCTGGTAAAAACGTTGTTGTATTCATTGATATTTGCCAATCCCCCTTATGAGATTCAGGTTTCGCTAGTCAGCGCAAGGACCAGTCAATGGAAATATGAATTCGATCATTTCAATGCTTATTTTTCCCATTTCACCAACAATTACGATCATCCCGCAGCCAAGGCGATTTTAGATGAAGCAGACCGGGTAGAAAGCCGTCAGCATGGACGCAATGAAGGGGAATGCCGCCTGTTGATTCTGGATGGATTTGATACCCTTCCCTACATGGATTTTGATGTCCGCTTGAATTTTGAATGGCTTTTACAGGAAGGACCATTTTATGAGGTCTGGCCAATTGTGATGATGGATAGCCGCACTGCGGCGGAAGAGAAAAAATGGGTTGAAAAATTCAAAACCCGCATCATCGGTCGAATGAAAGATGCCCGATTGGCAGCTTCTTTAAGCAACCTGCCGGAATTAAATTCCAGCTCAATGATGAATGGAAAAGAATTTGCGGTTCGGGTTGGAAATCGAGAGCATCACTTTTATCTTCCCGATTCCATATAACCCCTGGAGGTACTGACAATGAACATTGGTATGCTTTGGTTCGATAACGATCAAAAAACCGATCTGGCGTCCAAGATTAAACGCGCCGCAGATTATTACGAGAAAAAATATGGAGTGCGCCCGGATGTATGTTTCGTTCACCCCAGTATGATGAGCGAAGAAACCCTGCAGCGGAACGGCATCATCATCAAAACCAACCGGCGAATCTTACCCAACCATTTCTGGCTCGGAGTGCAGGATCAATCGGTTAAGTCACTTTCTTCCTTACCCGGTTGATTGGCAACTTCATCTTTTTTGGGTTCCTCAACATCCACATCCAGCATCATTTCTTCCGGCAGGATCCCCAGTTCCAAATCGGAGGCCTCTTCCAAACCTTCAGCCACCAGACGGGTCAGTTTGCGAAAGAGGTTGATCAATTTTCGAACCGGATTGGGAGAGTGTCCTTCGGCAAAGCTGCGGGCTGCGTCCTCTAATTTGATTTCCTGCCGGAATTCTTCCCGCAGGTAATACAGATGCTCGATAATCCACAAATACAGGTCGGCTGAAGTGCGCCCGGGGAATTCTTTACAAATTCCCAGCTCATGAATCACCTTGACCAGGGGTGAGTAAACCTCGTCATACCACGAAGCAACGGCTTCCTCCAACGTTACTTCCGATCCGCGCTTTTCGCCCATGTACCAGCGGTGCACCTGAATATGCTCCAATAACTTTGGATACATACCCGGCAGGGTCAGCTCGATGTTGGCGTCAGGACGCAATTCATGCAGGCGTGTTTGCTGGTAAAACTCCGATTTCTCGTGCATCCGCACCAGCCAGTTGATATCGGTGTTTTCGTCAATTGGAATATCGGTCACAATTTCGGTAATGTAAGCATCAATGAATTTTTGCCCTTTCTCGCGGGCTACCGAAACACGATGGTTACCGTCTTTGACAAAGTACACCTCACCGATTTTATACACCTCAATCGGGGGCAGTTCAATTTCCTTTAGTTTGGCCAGATCAATACTCACCCAGCGGGAGCGGATATGGCGGTGGCGGGGCAGGAAGGCGCGGTCAAAATCGTTATAACGGCCTACACTGCCAACGATTTTTTCAATCGGAATCTGGCGCACACCCACATCGTACTGTCCACGCACCGGTAGATATTTGCGGACTTCATCAAAAGCCAGCAATTGATTGGTGGATTTGTTGAACCAACCCAACACGGAACGCCAAAAGCCCTTGCGAAGGGCTTGTTCAAAGTCTTCGCGGGCAACTTTTTCAAAAAATGATGAATTGAATGAATTACTCATATTTGATCCTCCGCCCCAGACTGGTTTGCATATCGGGCAGCGGCCGATTGACTTGTTGAAAATTAAACTGGATTTCGCGATAACCGTAGCAATTGATGACGGTTGTGTTGCCAACTTTGGTTTCTATCTCGGTATCATTCCGATAGACATGGATATGTCCATGCAGGTGGTAGGTGGGCTGGAATACCTTAATCAGCCAGTTGAAAGCCTTAATTCCGCGGTGGGGCAGATCATCCATATCATGAATACCCCAAGGAGGGGCATGGGTTACGAAGATATCCAGATATCGCCCAAAACGGAGTTTATTCAGCATCAGAGCCGGAGTAAGCCCCAGCACCATCCACCACATTTCGGCCTGGGTGTATTGATGCGGGCCGTAATTGTAACGCAGACTTCCTTCGATGCCAGCCAGCAAAATTCCCTGCGGGGAGCGGACGGCGCGGCGGTGCAGATCAATTGCCCCCCATGGCGAACTCCGTTCGCCGGCGGTAGTGATTTCCACTTTGCTGGCGTGATTGCCGCGCACATAATAGAGCGGGCGGTCCAGCACACTGACGATGAATTCCAGGTAGTAATACGGCAGATCGCCGCAACTGATGACTAAATCAACGTTCTTGAAACGCTGTCCAATTTGAACGTTGTAGATAAATCCCAGTTCAATATCACTGACCGCAAGGATGTTCATTCCAAACCGGCATCTGCATCCCGCTCCCGTTCGGGAAAGGGACGTTCATGGCTGCTTCCCAAAGCAACGGCAATCGCAACGGCATGTGTGCGGGTATGGCTGATGCTGACCGACCATTGCTCCAAACCCAGGTACTTAGCAATTTTAGCAGCATTTCCGTGCAAGTAAAGGACGGGTTCGCCGCGCTGACCATCCAGACATTCGATATCCTGCCAGCGGACGAAACCGATACCCGTGCCGAGCGCTTTGGATACGGCTTCCTTGACCGCAAATCTTCCGCCCAGATATTCGGTTTGGTTGCCCGATTCAGCCAGTTCTGCCGGGGTGAATACTCTCTTCAAGAATCGCTCGCGGATTGATGGTTTGACCGTGTCCAACCGCTCAATTTCAACCAGATCCACGCCGGTTCGTAAAATCATGGCTCATTGCTCCAATCCGGTCCTGCGCTGACAATAACCATGCCGCTGCCGTTCAGGTAACGGCGGGCGGTTTCCAGCACTTCTTCACGACTCACCTTTTCGATAATGGTTGGATAGCGGCGGTAATAGTCCAGACCCAGTCCGTAGCGTTCAATGTTGAGCAGGGCGCCGGCAACACCCGAATTTGACTCCAGCGCCAGCGGCAGGCGGCCGATCAGGTTGGCCTTACTGTCCGCCAGTTCAACCTCGGTGACCGGTTCACGGGTAAAGTGGGTAATTTCGCGACGAATCAGGTCAATTGCCCGCTGCAGATTTTGCGGTTCAACGCCGGCAGAAACCTCCCACGAACCGGCGGCAGTCGAAGCGACCAGATTGGCCGCCGCATAATAGGCCAGTCCATGTTTTTCGCGGATGACTTCGCCAATGCGTCCCATCATTCCCATCTGACCGAGGATATTGTTGCCGAGAATTGCCGGAAAGAAATCCGGGTCGGTGCGCCGCGGCCCGATTGTGCCCATCACCAGATCAGTCTGGCTTTTGCCCTCAATGGAAACATGCCGGCGGATGTCCTGCGCTGGTGGGCTCAGGTTGGGATAATCCACCCCGGCTGGCGTCGTTTGGGTTTTCCATGAGCCAAGATAGTGATGTACCCATTCGGCGACCTGAGCCGGTTCAATTCCGCCGACAATCGCCAATACCATTCCGGCAGGGGAGTAAAACTGATCATGAAAATCCAGCAAATCCTCACGCTGGATGTTTTGAATGGTATGCGGGTAACCGTCTTCCGGTTTGCCGTAGGGGTGACCATCAAAAAGGACTTCATCGAAAACCAGCGATGCCATTTCCGCGGTATCCTGCGCGCGGATTGCCAGCCCGGTCAGGTGCTGGACGCGCAGTCTTTCCACCTGATCGGTTGGAAAGGCGGGTTGGATGAGCACCTCGCTGAGCATTTCCAACAGCATGGGCAGGTCTTCCACCAGACAGCGTCCGCCAAAACTGACCGTATGGACGCTGCCGGCAAACCCCAAACTGGCTCCGGCGGTTTCAAGCGTATCGAAAATCTGTTGAAAATTCCTGCGCTGGGTTCCGCGCGTCAATGCCAGGGCTGTTAAATAGGCCAGCCCCAGTTTTTCCGGCGGATCGTACTGGCTGCCGGCCGGCAGAAAACCGCTCATCACCACCGATGGACTGAACGGATTGCAGCGCATCATGAGGGTGATGCCGTTTTCCAGCTCAAATCGCTGGATGTCATCGGCTCCCGGCAAGGTGTGGAGTACAGCGGGGGAGGCGCGTCCGTTCATCAAACCTGGCCTCCATTGAGTGGATAAAAAATGCCCACCACACGCTGGTTGGGGGGTAACCAGCGCTGGGCAGCCCGCTGAACATCGGCCGGGGTTACTTCGGCGAGGCGGGTGAGATAGCCGCTGAACCAGGTGTATTCGGCGAACATTTCGGCAAAGCCCAGCCAGAAGGCCTGATTGGTGATGTTTTCACTGCCGTAAGCAAACATTGCCCGCGCCTGTTTAATGGCGCGTTGAATTTCCTGCGGGGAAACAGGCGTATCTTGCAGGCGCTTGATTTCATCATCTATTGCGGCCAGCACTTCATCGGGATTGCTGTCGGGACGCAGGGTGATGGTCAAATCATACAGGAAGGGGTCGCAGGTTGCCTGCATTCCCCCCGAAACACCCACAGCCAGTTCTTTTTCGATCAAGGCGCGGTACAAACGGCTGGTCTTGTTGGAAATTCCGCCGCCGCCAAACATATTCAAACTGGTGGGGCCTGCCAGCAGCGAATCCAGAACCGTCATGGAGAAAAAGTCCGCATCCACGGCGGCAGGAGAGCGGTAGGCAATTTGCAGGTAAACCGTTTCGCCGGGGCCGCTGACCGCCAGATGCCGCTCTTCGGGAACGGGAGGTTCGGGTGTGGTTGGGTTTTCAGCCGGTTTGCCAGCCGGGATAGCCCCATACCAGTCTTCGATCTGCCGAAGGGTCTCCTGGGCATCGAAATCGCCGGCGATGGCGATCAGTGCGTTGGCAGGGTGGTAGTAGCGCCGGTAATGCTCGTAAAGCTCATCGCGCTGGATGTTTTGCAGGTCTTCAGGGGTTCCGATGACTTCATTGCGGTAAGGATGTTGTTCAAACGAGGCTTTTTGCACGGCATCGCTGAGCAGGAAGAGCGGTTCATTCAGGTTGCCGGCCAGTTCCGAAAGGATGACCGTCCGTTCCGCTTCCACTTCCTGCGGGTCGAACAGGCTGTTGATCATGCGGTCCGATTCGAGTTCCAGCGCGAGCGCCAGATGATCGGCGGGCAGGGTTTCAAAGTAGGTAGTCCAGTCCATGTGGGTAAAGGCGTTCCAGCTGCCGCCGGTACGGGCAATGGCTTTATCCGGCGTACCGGGCGGAAAACGCGGTGTGCCTTTGAATTGCATGTGCTCCACCCAGTGGGAAATTCCGCGTTTGCCGTTTTGTTCATAGCGCGAGCCGACCCGGTACCATACCCAATGACTGATCAACGGGGCGGTATGGATTTCTTTCAATTGTACGGTCAGACCGTTGGGGAGTTGGGCGCGCAGGATGTCTTCAGCCATGGGAAGGGTCGCTCGACTATTCTCCAAATAACCACAGGCAAAGCGGCAGCGGCGGGGTTCCGCACAGTGCTTCAGACCACGAATTGGGGGTTTGCTTCAACAGTTCACGGTACGGCAGCACCACTTCCTGCAAACCGGTAAAGGGTTCGTGCAGGTCGGTTTCCCGCAGCGGAATATCTACAACCACATCCAGATTAACCGGTATTTCCTGATCTACCGGCACCTCCAAATCCAGAAAGATGGGCAGGTCGGTGCCGGCTTTGAGAACGATGTCGGCCGGGGCGTTGTAGATGGTCAATCCACCGGTATTCAAGCGCAGCACCTGTGCGTTGGCAAGCAGGGTGTCTTCGGCAAGGGTGACGGTGGTTGGTGTTTTGATGTGGAGCGTGAAATTGGCGCGCACTTTTTGATCGCGCACCGGGATGGTGGTGCGGATGTGGGCTTCATCCATGCGCACAAAATTTTGATACAGCCCTTCAATCAACTGATCGGAGAGGATGCGCTTGAGGGTAAACAGCTGACTGCCCAGACCGATCATAACGGCGATGAGGATAACGTTCACAATAAGGGAAAGAATGCCGGTAATCGTCCAGAATGGGGGCAGTAACCGGTTCAGGCGTATCATCTGTCGCAGAGGAGCAGGGGGCTGAGAGGGGTTGGTGATTTCTGGTTCCATCGCTTCACTTTATATAACGTCAGTTTGGGAAAATTCATTTCCGAATTGGATTGAGCATTCTTGGCCCCCTCCTGCCTCCCCTAAAACCGCTTTGTCGGTTTTGGGGGAGGTGCAGGTGGGGGTCGGTTGGACTACGATGCTAGGGCTGACCTTGTGCCAGACTCACGTTTGTATACCAATATAGCACAGGCGCAAAAAAGAAGCGGATAAAACGGGGTATAATTAATTTCAGTTCGTCATCTTCGTCCACCGGGGTATGACTCATGGAGCAATCTGACCGCCACATTGTGGCAATTGTGGGTGCAGGACCGGCGGGGTTGTTTGCCGCTCGAGAACTGGCAAGTCAGGGAGTGCAGGTTGTGCTGTTCAACCGGGATATCAAGCCCGGGGGGCTGGCAGAATACGGCATATACCCGGATAAGATCAAAATGAAGACCGGATTGCGCGCCCAATTCCGGCAAATTTTAGAGATGCCCAATGTGGAATATTACGGCAACGTGCTGATTGGCCGGCAGGGGGATTTAAGTCTGGAGGACTTGCAAGGAATGGGATTTCAGGCCATTCTGGTGGCTGCTGGCGCACAGGGGACGAAGTGGCTGGGGCTGCCCGGTGAACATTTACGGGGGGTTTATCACGCCAAGGATGTGGTTTACCATTACAACAAATTGCCGCCATTCAGCCAGCAGGAGCTGGAAATTGGCAAACGGGTGGCAATTATCGGGGTGGGCAATGTGATGATGGACATTGCCCGCTATTTGATTTCGGTGCGAAAGGTGGATGAGGTGGTGGCGTTTGCCCGCCGCGGCCCGGCAGAGATCAAGTTTGACCGAAAAGAATTGGAGGCAGTGGTCGCAAACCTGGATCTGGCGGTATTCGACCGCGAGATTGACCGCGTAGCCAAAGAGATGCGTGCTTTGGGGCAGCATCCTGAAGTTGCCAAAGAGTTCATTCACGCGGCTGCTGCCCGCGGGGTGTGGATGCAGAGTCACACCCTCTTCTGGATCCGCTTCCTTTCCTCGCCGCGCCGCATTCTGGATGACGGCAAAGGACGAGTGGGTGGGCTGGAGATCGAGGATACCCACCTGGTGCTGGAGGATGGAGAGGTCAAAGCGCGCGGGCTGGGGCAATTCCACATTTTCGATGTGGATACGGTCATCTTTGCGATTGGCGACCGGGTGGATGAAAATTTGGGATTGCCGGTGCACAATTTTGCCTTTGATAAAAATCCCAATCCGCGCTTTCCCATCGAGGGCGAGTCCTACGAAGCCTATGACAGTGAAAAGAACGAGCCCATCGAGGGCGTTTTTGTGGCGGGCTGGTCGCGGAAAGCCTCCAGCGGGTTGGTGGGTGTGGCGCGCAAAGACGGTGTGAACGGGGCGCGGGCGGTTTTCCAGTATTTAGCCAATTTGCCGCCTGCCCGGCCGGATGTTTTATCCAAAGTACAGGAAGCGCTGACCAGCCTGCCGCACCCGGTCGTGACGCGGGAGGCGCTCAAATTGCTGGAAGCCGCCGAACAGGCAAAAATGCATGAACTGGGGGCGGAGGATTTCAAATTTGCCTCCAATCAAGAGATGCTGGAAGTAATGGGTTTGCTTAAGGCGGTATCCTGAGTGGAGGTCGCCGTGAAATGGGTTGTAACGGGCGGGTGTGAAAATCAATCAGCGTATTCTCCCCGTCCGTTTTATTTTGCCAAAGGAGGAAAAGCAGAATGACCTTAAGTGAGGAAACTCGTCTGGAAATGTACTGGATGATGCTGCTCGCCCGCCGGTTGGATGAACGCGCCTGGGTGCTGCACCGCCAGGGAAAAATTGCCTTTCATATCTCAGGTATCGGGCAGGAGGCGGCCCAGGTTGGGGCTGCCTTTGCCCTGCGGCGCGGCTATGACTGGGTAGCCCCGTATTACCGCGATCTGGCGTTGCTGTTGTGCCTGGGTTACGAACCGCGCGAATTCATGATGAGCCTGATGGGCAAGCGCGAAGAACCCAGTTCCGGCGGACGGCAGATGCCCAGCCATTGGAGTTTGAAGCGGGCCAACGTCGTCAGCCACTCGGCGGTGGTCGCCACGCAATGTTCTCACGCCACGGGAATCGGTCTGGCAATCAAAATGCGCCGGGAAGATAAAGTGGTTCTGGCCAGTCTGGGCGAAGGTTCAACTTCACAAGGTGAATGGTATGAAGCCGTCAACTGGGCGGCGGTGCATCAACTACCGGTCGTCTTTCTGGTGGAAAACAACCAGTATGCCATCTCGGTGCCGGTGGAAAAGCAAATGGCGGTACCCAGCGCGGCTGACCGCGCCTGCGGGCTGGGTTTGCGCGGCGTGGCTGTGGATGGAACCGATGGGTTTGCCGTTCATCAGGCTTTTGTGGAAGCGGTTGAACTGGCGCGCAGCGGCAAAGGCCCTACCCTGATCGAAGCCAAAATGTACCGCATCACCCCGCATTCTTCCGATGACGATGACCGCACCTACCGTTCGCGGGAAGAAGTTGAGGAACATAAAAAACGCGATCCGCTGCTGGTCAACCGGCGTATTCTGGAAAAAGAAGGCCTGTTGAACGCTGCCCGGCTGGAGGAGATGGAAAGCCGCGCCAAAAAGATTGTGGATGAAGCGGTGCAATACGCCGAGCAGGCGCCCTACCCCGCTGCAGAAGAGGCGGCCTACCCGGTGTATGCCGAGGAGGTGCGCCATGCCTGAAATTACTCTTGTGGAAGCCATTCGACAGGCGATGGATGAGGAAATGGCGCGCGATGAACGCGTCTTCATCGTTGGTGAGGATGTTGGCAAGCGCGGCGGGGTCTTTCGCGCCACGGTTGGCCTGTTTGAAAAATATGGCGAGGAACGGGTGATCGACTCGCCGCTGGCAGAGCTTTCCATTGTCGGCGTTGGGATTGGGGCAGCCCTGTATGGTATGCGCCCGATTTGCGAGATTCAATTTGCCGATTTCATTTACCCGGCTTTCAATCAAATCGTCAGCGAAGCGGCCAAAATGTGCTACCGTTCGAACGGCGAATGGACGGTGCCGATGGTCATCCGCGCGCCATATGGCGGCGGCATTGGCGGCGGGCTGTATCATTCTCAAAGTGTAGAAGCCTTCTTTGCGCATGTGCCGGGTTTGAAGGTGGTGATACCTTCCAATCCCTACGATGCCAAAGGATTGCTCAAATCGGCGGTGCGCGATCCGAACCCGGTCATCTTTCTGGAACCCAAGAAGGGTTACCGTCTGATTCGCGGCGAGGTGCCGGATGGAGAGGAAATTCTGGTGTCCATCGGCCCGGCCAGGGTCAGCCGGCAGGGCAGTGACCTGAGCCTGTTTGCCTACGGCATGATGCACTACTACGCCTTACAGGCCGCCCAAAAAGCCGCCGAGGAAGGCATTGATGTGGAGGTGGTTGACCTGCGTACCCTTTACCCGGTTGACCGCCAGGCGATTCTGGCATCGGTGCGCAAAACCGGCAAGGCGTTAATTGTGCATGAGGATAATCTCACCGGCGGTTACGGAGCCGAAATTGCGGCGACCATTGCCGAAGCCGCCTTTAGCGATCTGGATGCGCCGGTGCGCCGCCTGTGCGGCCCGGATGTACCGGCGGTGCCTTTCAGCCACCCGATGCAGGAGTGGTTCATGCCAAATCCGCAGAAAATTCTGCAGGCCATCCGCGAACTGGCGGCTTTTTAGGTGTGTAAGGAGGAGCCATGGCTACCAAAGTGATCATGCCTCAGCTGGGTGAGTCGGTTGTCGAAGGGACTGTCACCCGCTGGTTGAAGGAAGAAGGCGAAACAGTCGAGGAATTTGAATCGCTGCTGGAAGTGAATACCGATAAGGTCGATTCGGAGATTCCCAGCCCGGCGGCGGGTACTTTACTGAAGATTGTGGTGCCGGAGGGCGAAACGGTCAAAGCCGGTACGGTGATTGCCTGGATTGGCGAACCGGGAGAAAGCATCCCGGATGAAGGAGGAGCCGGCCGCCTGCCCGCCGCAGAAAAGCCGGGAGAGACTCAACCTGTGCCGTCTGTGGCCGTGCCCGCACCAGGCCGCGACCAGGACCTGGGATTCATCTCGCCGGTGGTGGCGCGCCTGGCGCAGGAATATCAGGTTGACCTGAGTCAGATCAAAGGCACGGGGCAGGGCGGGCGCATCACCAAAAAGGATGTGCTGGCTTACCTTGAACAGCGCGAAAAACAGCCCGAATCGGAACAGCCGGCCATCTGGGAGACGCCGGGGGAGGGAGATTTATTCCGTCCAACCGAATTGATGTTCCCGGCCGGTCAACCGGCTGTGGAAGCCAAACCACCAGCCGCGCCGCAGCCACCGGTTGGAACATCAACCGGCAGCCGCCTGATTCCGCATACCAAAATCCGCAAGAACATTGCCGAACATATGGTGTTCAGCAAACGCACGGCGGCCCACGTGACCACCGTCATGGAAGCCGACCTGAAGCAGGTGGTGGCGCACCGTGAGGCGAACAAGGCCGTGTTCGCCCGCGACGGGGTCAACCTGACCTATACGGCCTACTTTGCAGCCGCGACAATTGCCGCCCTCAAAGCCTACCCGCAGGTCAATTCCTCATGGAGTGAGGAAGGTTTGCTGCTGCATTCCGAGATCAATCTGGGTATTGCGGTTTCGCTCGGAGAAGAGGGTCTGATCGTACCGGTCATCCGCCGCGCAGACGGGCTTTCGCTGTTGGGTTTGGCGCGGGCGATCAATGACCTTGCCAGCCGGGCGCGGGCGCATCGCCTGCTGCCGGATGAGGTCAAAGGCGGCACTTTTTCGATCACCAATCACGGCATCAGCGGTTCGCTGTTCGCCACACCCATCATCAACCAGCCGCAATGCGGAATTTTAGGGGTGGGTGCCATTCAAAAACGGGCAGTAGTGGTGGAAGGGGATGCCATTGCCGTGCGTCCGATGGTGTATCTTTCCTTTACCTTTGATCATCGAATCTTAGACGGCGCTTTGGCAGACGGTTTTCTGGCCAAAGTGGTTGAAACCCTGCAAAACTGGAGCGGATGATCCGGGCTGGCAAATGTGCGATTTATGCTACACCCAACCCCGAATTTTCGCACAAGCGGGTAGAATTGAGTCAAGGTCAAAACGGGGCTGAACAGGACAGCCCCAACCAAAATCTGGAATGTCGAGGATGGAACGATGAGTGACTATGATGTAATCGTAATTGGTGCCGGGCCGGGCGGGTATGTGGCAGCCATCCGCGCTGCCCAGTTGGGCATGAAAACCGCCGTGGTTGAAAAAGAATTTTTGGGCGGGGTGTGTCTGAATGTCGGCTGTATTCCTTCCAAATCGCTACTGCGCAATGCCGAGCTGGCGCACATTCTCCGCGAGCGTACGGCTGAATTCGGCTTTTCCTTTGATAATCTCCAACTGGACTATGCGGTGGCGGTGGATCGCAGTCGTAAAGTTTCCAAGCGGCTGGTGCAGGGCGTTGGCTTTTTGATGAAAAAGAACAAGATTGATGTTCACATGGGAGTAGCCCGCCTTACGGCGCGCGACACGGTGCAGGTTACCGATGCCGAAGGTAAAACCCAGTCCTTCACCGCAAAGAATATCATTGTTGCGAGTGGTGCCCATGCTGCCATGATTCCCGGCGTTCAGCCGGACGGCGAAAAGGTGCTGACCTACTGGGAAGCCATTTTGCAGACCCGCCGGCCGGAATCGGTGGTCATCATTGGCGCGGGTGCAATTGGGGTGGAGTTTGCCACCATCTGGAATTCCTACGGCACGCAGGTAACGCTGGTGGAAATGCTGCCGCGCATTGTGCCGCTGGAGGATGAAGAAATCAGCGCTGAACTGGCTAAATCCTTCCAGAAACGCGGTATTCAGATGCTGACCAGCCACAAGGTGCAGTCCGTAGAAACAACCGATCAAGGCGTGCGCGTCAAGGTTTCGGATGGCGGCAGCGAGAAGGTGCTGGAAGCCGAACAGGCTCTGGTGGCGATTGGTTTCAAGCCGAATACGCAGGATTTGGGTCTGGAAGCGGTTGGAGTGGCATTGAACGAGCGCGGCTTCATCAAAATTGATGAACGCATGGCAACCAATGTGCCGGGGATTTGGGCAATCGGCGATGTGACCGGTCAACTGCTGCTGGCGCATGTCGCTTCGGCGATGGGCATTGTGGCAGCCGAAAACATTGCCGGTGTTCCAACCGTCAAACTGGATTACCGCATGATGCCGCGTGCCACTTACTGTCAGCCGCAGGTGGCCTCGTTTGGGCTGACCGAAGCGCAGGCCAGAGAAGAGGGTTACGAGGTCAAAATCGGGCGATTCCCCTTCCAGCCCAACGGCAAAGCGCTGGGCTTGGGGGATTACACCGGTTTTGTCAAGATTGTAACGGATGCGAAGTACGGCGAAATCCTTGGTGCGCACATGATTGGGCCGGAGGTGACGGAGTTACTGCCCGAATTGACCCTTGCGCAGAGCATGGAACTGACTATTGAGGAAATCGCCCGTAATGTGCATGCCCATCCTACCTTGAGCGAAGTGATCATGGAAGCAGCCCACGCCGCTACGGGGCATGCCATTCACATTTAATTGGCGGGGAGGATCTTCCCGACTG
This sequence comes from Bellilinea sp., assembly GCF_053501535.1. NCBI lineage: Bacteria > Bacillati > Chloroflexota > Anaerolineae > Anaerolineales > Anaerolineaceae > Bellilinea > Bellilinea sp. The sequence continues at coordinate 29,553 of NZ_JBRCOK010000099.1, forward strand.
GACTGTATCAACAGAAAAAAATCACACACGGGTCAAATAAGAACCGCAAGTTCGGGATAAATCCTTTTTGCATCCGATTTCAGAATTTTGCCCCCTCCTGCGCCTCCCCCAATATCGCAGAAGCGATATTGGGGGAGGTGGAAGGGGGTCTATTTTGCTGCTCACTGCGGTTTGTTCTGATCCCGAGCCCACGTTAAAAAAGGGAGGGATTGAACAGGGTTATCCGCTCTTGTTACTGAGTGCCTTGCAGGCGCGGGTCGAGCGCATCGCGCAGGCCGTCACCGAGGAAGGTGAAGGCCAGCACCACCAGCGAAACGCAGATCGCCGGCGGCAAAATCAGCCACGGTTGAGCGTTGATGGCAACCTGCCCGTCCAGCATCAGCGCGCCCCACGAAGTGATGAAAACATCATTCGGGTTGGTGGAAGGCGTCAAGCCC
>NZ_JBRCOK010000100.1:0-6500 GCF_053501535.1 Bellilinea sp.
CGGCAATGATTTGTTCTAACCGGGCTTTTTCCCGAAAAAGGGTCATCTGTTGGGCATCAATTTTGCCCATTTCGAGAATATCGTTGATCAGACCCAACAGATGTTTGCTGGAATTATAGATTTCGCGAACATCGTCATATAAACCGGGCGGCCACAGTTCCAGAGGAGCATAAGTTTTTGGGGCGTTGACCATCAAGTCACTGAAACCGATAATGAAACTTAAGGGCGTGCGCAATTCATGGCTGACCGCCATGACAAAGTGGTTGCGTGTTTCACGCGCCTCCTCTGCCTGTGCCCTGGCGAAAGAAAGCATTTCGTTGAGGCGTTCTAATTGATAATTGGCATTGTTCAAGTCCTTTACCAAGCGGCTCAGTTGGGCGCGGTGTTCCCGCGTCTCTTCAAGTAGCCGGCGTGCTTCGCCGTAGTGGTAGTAGGCTGAATCAAACGCCTCGACAAGGTTGCTGGAAAGCGACCAGCCAAACAGGCTGATGAAAATTCCTCCCAGAATCAATGCCAGTTCGTAGCCGGCCGGGATGGGCAGAAAGCGGGGCATGACCAGCACCAGCAACACCAGCCATAAATCCACAGCTGCCATTCCACCAATTCCCAGGGTGACAACTGCGTTAAGGGGCAACAGCATGAGGAGGAAAAGAATCGCTGGCTGGCGGTATAAATAGAAAGCCAGTAAAAACGCAGCGCTCAGGCCAATAAACCAGATCACCTGAGAGAGCAGAAAATGGCGATCCACCAGAGAAAGACTTAACCAGACCAGCCCCAGCATGAACACAGATATAATCCAGAGGCTGGGATTGAAGATTTGGGGAAAGCCTAGGGTGGCAATCATGTGCCAGCATAAATACAAACCGCCTACGGTATAAATCAACTTTCGGGTTGTAGTCTTTGTCAGTTCCGGAAAGTCGGAATCCTCTTTGGAGATGTGCTGGAACAAGAGCATATCCCAAACCTATTCGAGGAAGTTAAGTTGGTAGAGTACATCCAGCAGTGTTCGTTGCAGGAGTGGCTTTTTGAGAAATGCTGCCGCCCCCAAAGAGTAGGCTAATTCCGGCTCATCCCAGGCAGAACAGACCAGGACGGGGATTTTTCGTGTGGACGGATTGGACTGTAAAGATTGGAGTACTTCCCAACCGTCCAATCGGGGCATCATCACATCCAGGATGATTAAATCCGGCTGGAGGTGAGAGGCAACCTGTAGAGTTTGTTCGGGATCGTTGAGACCGATGACTTGAAGGCCGGTGTGACTGAGGTAGCGCTCAAACATTTTCAGTGCAACTGCCTGATCATCTACCACCAGAATTGTGCGATGTTTAGCGGAAGGAAAGATCAGACTCAATGAAACTTGCCCTTTCCATCCGGGAGGTGGGTATTGTTCTTCGATGCTGACATACATCCGTTCTCCCCAAGTGCGGATGTAACTCAGCAGATGCCTGCTTTCCTCTCGAACCGATTCCCAATTTTCGTCGGTTTCAAACTTGATCTGGATACTGGTCAGTCTGGGGTCTCTTTCTATCCCGATTTCGATGCGGTCTGCACTACACATTTGCAGCCCATAGTTGATCAAACTCAAAACCATTTGACGAAGCAGTACCCGATCGGCTGAAACGGGAAGGGGGTAGGGGGGGATGTGGAGATGAAGGAGAATTTGCTCACTTTGCAAACGCTGGGAAAGGATTGCTTCCAGGCTCCGCAGCACTTCGGCCAAATCAAGCCTCTCGAAGTGCAACACAAATTCGTTTTCTGCAGTCGGTTGCTCGGCTGTTTTCTGGTCGGCTTTCGGTACAAAATAACGCTCCCAAATTCTACTGCTCAATGCTTGCAATGCGCGGCTGTGATCGCGCCGGAATTGACGGTCGCCGATGTACAAAGAGTTGGCAATCTCGCGTGGCGTTTCCCCCAAAACATACCGTTTATAGAGAATCAGATAAGGTCGCCAAACGGCTGATTCAAATTGGGGATCCTTACCGGGCGGTCGGAGTTGTTCAATTTCCTGCAGGATGAGCTGCTGGATTGCTCTGGCGCGGGGGGTAGAGGAATCGGAATCGGCTGCAGGAAAATACTGAGACAGAGGATGGGTCTCCATGATGGTCGGATCGTTAAGGTGAGAAATTAAATCCTTGAAAAGGGCAGCAAACTTTTCGCGGTTCATGACCATTGAATGTCCGACTCAAGTCCGAAAAATAATTGTCTTTTACAACTGAATGATTTAAATTGAAGTGTAACACCTGTAATTGCGGGTGGCAAGGAGGTGTTTGAAAAAAAAAGAATACCAACCTGAAGTTTATGTTTCCCAACCTGTTTCTACCGCCATTTCGTATTCACACAAGAAGGAGGAAGTAAATGAAAAAGTTCGTCCTAACCCTGATGGGCTTGTTTGTAATTCTCTCGGTTGTGTTGTCTGCGTGCGCAAGTACGCCAACGGCAGCTCCGACTCAACCACCCAGCGGTGAGCAGCCTGCTCAGCCGACCACTCCCCCCGCTCAACCAGCCTCCAAACAGCAGGTAGAAGTCTTCTCCTGGTGGACGGGCGGAGGCGAAGCCGCCGGTCTGGAGGCGATGATCAAGGTCTTCAAGGCTCGTTACCCTGACATAGAATTCATCAATGCTGCGGTTGCCGGTGGAGCCGGCACCAACGCTCGCGCCGTGTTAGCCTCTCGTTTGCAAGCCGGCGATCCGCCGGATTCCTGGCAGGGACATGCCGGACAGGAATTGATCGGCACTTACGTAGCCGGTAACCAAATCCTGCCGTTGAATGACCTTTATGAGGCCGAGGGCTGGTTGAAAGTTATGCCGGAAATGCTGATCCCGCTCATCTCGGATAACGGAAATATCTACTCCGTGCCGGTCAACATTCACCGCGCAAATGTGTTGTGGTACAACCCGAAAATCCTGAAGGATAACAACATCGCCGTCCCGACCACCATTGATGAGTGGTTTGCCGCTATGGATCAACTTAAAGCTGCTGGCGTAACGCCGCTGGCATTGGGTGAACAATGGACCAAGATGCACCTGCTTGAAACAGTCCTGCTCGGCACGCTGGGTGTGGAGGGCTACAACGGTTTATGGACCGGTGAGATGGATTGGGGCAGCCCGGAGGTCAAGGTTGCGCTGGAAAATTTTGCCAAACTCTTGACCTACGCAAACAGTGATTCGGCCTCCCTCTCGTGGCAGGATGCTTCTCAGCTGGTGGTTAATGGCGATGCGGCCTTCAATGTGATGGGTGACTGGGCGGAAGGTTACTTCCGCGAACTTGGCAAGACCCCCCAGGTGGATTATGGCTGGGCGCCAACACCCGGCACGGTTGGGGTGTTCCAGTTCCTGTCCGACTCGTTTGTTCTGGCTGCAAACGCTCCGCACCCGGATAGCGCGATTGCCTGGCTGAAGGTTGCCGGTTCGAAGGAGGGCCAGGAAGCCTTCAACCCGGTTAAGGGTTCCATTTGCGCACGTACCGACTGCGATAAAAGCCTCTTCGGTGAGTATCTCCAATCGGCGATGAATGACTGGGCCTCCAATGCGGTGGTTGGTTCCCTCACCCACGGCGTGGTTGCTAATGACTCTTGGAAATCCGAAATTGATACTGCCCTTGGGCTGTTCGTTCAGGGCGGGGATGTAAATGGTTTCCAATCTGCCCTTGTGGCTGCGTGCAAGAGTTCCGGCCCCTGCAAGTAGATGAATTAAAATAAAGCGGTGAGGGCTGCTTCTGGTTGGGCAACCCTCACCGCTCCTTATAACCAATCACAGGTCCTGCTCATGCAAAAATTGATTAAGGACAAAGACCGTATTCTCTCCTTCTTGCTCGCTTCACCTTCAATTATCGCGGTGTTGATTTTCATTTATGCGTTTATTGGCTGGACGGTGCGGGTTTCCCTCAGTAAGTGGAAAGGTCTCAATCCCGATTACACGTGGAATGGCTTGACAAATTATATCAACCTCTTTTCGGATCCGCGCTTTGCCGTGGACATCCGCAATACGGTGATTTTTACGGTTGTCTTTGTGGGGGGAACCATCCTGTTGGGATTCTTTCTGGCAGTACTTCTGGATCAGGGCCTGAGGGGCGAGAGCTTCTTTCGCAGTCTGTTTCTTTTTCCCATGGCAATTTCTTATATTGTGACCGGGGTTGTCTGGCGATGGTTGATGAACCCGGCGACCGGCAGCCGCACCAGCGGTTTTAACCTGTTATTTTCTTATCTTCACCTGGATTTTTTGCAAAACTCCTGGCATACCACCCCCACCTGGGGTATTGCTGCGGTAGCCCTTGCAGCGATCTGGCAAATGTCGGGGTACACCATGGCACTGTATCTGGCCGGTTTGCGCGCTATCCCGCATGAATTGAGCGAAGCGGCTCAGATTGACGGCGCCAACAAGTTACAAATCTATCGTTTTGTCATTATCCCGCTGCTTACCCCGATCACCCTGAGTGCGCTAATCATCTTGGGGCATATGTCTCTCAAGGTTTTTGACCTGATCATTGCTATCGCCGGCAAACAATTACCACTGGATGTGCCGGCAATTTACATGTGGCAGACCACTTTTGATGGTCTCTTTTATGGACGCGGGGCGGCCATCAGTATTTTGTTGCTGATCAGCGTGGCTGTTCTGATTATTCCTTACATTATCTACACGTTGAAGTCGGAGTCGTTCAAATGAGAACATGGCGCTTCAGCAAGAATTATTTATATATCCCCCTGCTTTTCATGACCATTTTCTATCTGATTCCGCTGTACGTCATGCTGGTAACGAGTTTCAAGAGTTTTGCCGAAATTGACCTGCGAACGATGTGGAATCTGCCTAACGGAATCCACTTTGACAACTTTATTGAAGCCTATTCGAAACTCTCACCATCTCTCTGGAATAGTTTTTCGATGGTCATCCCGGCTACGGTGCTGTCTTCGGTACTGGGTTCGCTCAACGGTTACATTTTCTCAAAGTGGAAGTTCAAGGGCGCCGATTTGATTTTCCCGTTTATCCTTTTTGGGATGTTCATCCCATATCAGAGCATTCTGATCCCGCTGGTACAGTTTATGAACGCGGTTGGATTGAAGGGCTTACTGGGTTTGACCTTGACCCACATCATCTATGGCATTCCCATTACCACGCTCACTTTTCGCAATTATTATGCCAGCCTGCCGCAGGAATTGATTGAGGCAGCAAAGATTGACGGCGCGGATATGATGAAGATTTATCGCTATATTTTGCTCCCCATCTCCATTCCCAGTTTTGTGGTTGTTCTCATCTGGCAGTTCACCTCGGCCTGGAATGACTTTTTGTTTGCGGTAGTCTTGACCGGCAATCGGGATTGGCCGATCACGGTTGCGTTGAACAACATGGCTGGCAGCCAGATCATCGCCTGGAATGTACAGATGGCGGGGGCACTGCTGACGGCGCTTCCGCCTCTGCTGGTCTATGTTCTGGCCGGCCGCTACTTCCTGCGCGGTCTGCTGGCCGGTTCGCTGAAAGGATAGTCAGCGGCCGGGTTTGGAAAAAAGCATCCCGGAAGCCCCCCAGCGCCCCTCTTGTTTTCAGGGAGGATAAGATCAATTCAGTCGTTTGCGGATTTCCGCGCTGAGGAAGTCCATTGCCCAGACGACAATGACAATCGCCCAAATGGCTGTCCCGGCCTGATTCCACTTAAAATCGTTGATGCTCAGGTTCAGGTAATAGCCAATACCCCCGCCGCCCACAAAGCCGATGATGGTCGAAATGCGGACGTTAATATCCCAGTGGTAAATGATGTACGACACGAAATCGGGGATGACCTGTGGTACGACGCCGTAGCGTACGGTATGCAGGGGCGCTGCGCCAACCGATTGCAAAGCCTCAACCGGGCCGGGGTCAATATTTTCGACTGCTTCGGAAAAGAGTTTGCCCAGCGAAGCAATCGTCACCACCGTCAGCGCCAGAAAGCCGGGAAACGGCCCGAAACTCAGCCAGAAACCAAAGATGGTTGCCATGACCAGCGGGTCGTAGGAGCGCATCAGGTTGAAGAAAGAGCGGAAAAGATAGTAAACCCCGCTGCCCAAACAGCCTTTGCGGGTGATGTTTCCGGCTGCCAGAAAGCTGAGCGGCGCGGCGATGATGGTTGCAAAGGTCGTGGAGAGCAGCGCCATGAAGATGGTGACGAACATGTTGTCCAGCACGTCTTTCAGGGTCTGGCTGGGTTTCAACCTGCCCACCGGCGTGAGGGTGTCCACTTCCAACCGGCTGGGGATGCCGTCCACGGCGGCCTGAATGGGGCGGGCCTGTACTTCCTGGCTGAAATAGCCCTTTGAATCGGTTTGCGTGCGAATGGCGGTCATGGTGCGGTCATCCGGCAAGCGCCAGCGAATGACCACTTCGGAGCTGGGCTGAAGGTCAAAGCCCTCCAGGGTGAATTTTTCGAGCGGGGCGGCGCACTTCACGCTGGTTACCAGACGCGGCCCTTCGGACGGGAATGCCTCTTCTTCCGGCGCAGCGCCGCATGGAATGGGGAAGGCGATCGAAACCGT
>NZ_JBRCOK010000101.1:0-14124 GCF_053501535.1 Bellilinea sp.
CACCGGGCTGACCGGAACACCAAGGCGAGCCATGTTGAGCGCCATCAAACTGACGGCAGTGCCGAGAGTCAGGAATTTGATTAGACCAACCGAGGCCAGCAGGTAACCCCACGGTCGTCGGCGCAGCAATAACACTCCCGAAAGGATGCATACCGGTACAACAATCCCCAAATCCATTGCTTGGATGAACATGCTGGTTGTGTTTTCGAGTAGGGGAACAGCGCCCGGCATGAATGTTGGCGCAATGCGTCCCAACCACGCCAGTGAGAGAAAAGCAGCTGCAAAGAACAACAATCCGGCAATCCAACGGCGCGGTAGTTTTTCGGAAAAATGGGCGGTCAGAGAGTTAACCTCAAAGGACATCATGCTCAACACGAAAGCAAACAGGCTCAGGCTGAAAAGAGCAACATAAATCAGGAAAAAAGGATTGTAGGCCGCGCCAAAACACATGGTGATGTAGGTGTAGAGAATAAAACCGAGGGTACCGGTCAGGAGAAGTTTGCCACGCAACGAACCTTTTTGGGTGAGGCGGTAAGATACACCCAGCAAGGGTAGCGCAAGGAACAGGGTTACCGCATCGTTTGCCTGCATTTGAGCGGCGGAACTGACCGTGTCCCAGTAGTACAATCCGCGGGCGTTGATAGTGACATCTTCTCCGCGGAAGTTGACCAGACTGAAAGGCTGACCGGCGGCGGGATATAGGCCGCCGCCAGCAGCAATCAAAGCCAGCCCGATAATGATTGGCACAAGTATGCGTAAGGCAGAAGGTGACTTCATTTTGCTCCACTTTCAGGCAAAGACCGATTCAGCGAAGGCGTTGATCGTATTCCAGTCGCGTAAATCTTCATCTTTGGCTTTCATCACATTGGAAATGAAACGGTCGAGGAATGAAAGTTTAGCCAGCTCCATTTTGCCGAGAAAGAAGACTTCTTCAGCGGGTGAAATCCACTCGCGGACCGCGTTCAAATAGGCCTGTCGGTTGGTGCGGCTCTCCTCATCATTGCCGCTGTTCAACATATGGACGGTAAAAACGGCAACCGGCATTGGTTCCAACAGGGTGCGGTTTTCCTTGATGAAATCAATGACTTCCGGCAGCCAGCTGCCCATCCGGATGGGGCTGCCCAAAATCACAGCGTCATAGTCCGACGGGTTGGGCTGTTTTTTGACCGGCAGGACATCTACGCTGTAGCCGCGCTGCGAGAGGGTTTGTCCAATTGTGGCAGCAATTTCGGCAGTTGAACCGGCGCGGGTTGAGTAAGTGACCAAAATTTTCTTCATGGCATTTTCCTTTTCAAGATTCATTTCGGGTAAGTCAACTTGGGGTTGGCGGGTAGCCGCGTAACCCAAACTGGAGCAGGTGAAGGCGGTAGCCGCCAGCCCAACTCCGGCGATTTTCAAAAATTCACGACGGGAAACTCTTTTTTCACTCATTCGATTTGCTCCATTTCGTTTTGAAGCTCAACCAGGAGCACCGTAACACCGAGATTATGCAGCTGACGAATCAAACCCAGCATGCCCGCCTGATCGGTTTGCAGATTAGACAGGGTTGTCCTGCCGTGCTGGTGGCTGAGGGTGAACCCGGGCGAACAATAATTCTGGAGGAAGTCTTCGTCCATGACTCCCTTGATGATGATGCGGTAGCGATCTGGTTGTGGTTGAGGTGGAACGTATTCATTCATGTCCCTAGTTTAGGACATTTCATGCTGAAATGGACTACATGGAGATGTAGTCTGAAAGTGGCGGAGAATGTGGTTTCTTTCTAAGATATTGACTACATTCCCGTTTTCAGATTTGGATGAATGGATACCTGTAAGATCGGTCAGGATCAGGGTGGTGTTAAATCAGACCCTGCCGGTGAGCTTCAGCGATGGCTTGATTGACTTTGGTGACCCCCAGTTTGCCATAGATGCCTTTCACATGAAAGCGCACCGTGTTCAGGCTGACGACCAGCTGTTCGGCAATTTGATTGTAGGTGTACCCCTGTGCCAGAAGTCGCAGAACCTCCAGCTCTCTTTCGGTCAGCGCTACGCCACCCAAGTTGTCATCGCCGGTGGAAGGCCGTTGTGGTAATGCACCTTGTTGTTTTTCATCCACTGGATGGAGCAAAGTCTCCGCTTCCGGAAAACGCACGATCTTAAGGAGGGGCAGCAGAGATGACTTTTGTTCAAAAAAAACGCTCCGATAACCGGCAGATATAGCAATTTGAGCCGCCTCTGCCAGCCATTGGCTGGCCTGTGCTTCATCCCCATTTTTGAAGTGAAGAATTGCCCCCAGTACAAGGTTTTGCAGCAGAGTGTAGTTCCGTCTGCTGGCGCGGCTGAAGTGAAGTATTCGCCGGGCAAGCTCCAGTGCTGGTGGGAATTGTTCAGAGTTTTCGAGAGCGGCTGTCAGCCTCAACCAGGCCAGCAGCAGGGTTTCGGAAAATGGGGTTACCGGCGAGTCGGGAGTGATACCGCTGACCGACAGGATTGCACCAGCTTCTAAATGATTTCCCTCCGCCAGTGCCAGAAGACTTTTACAGGAAAGCAATTCCGGCAGCACCCAGGCAGGTGCGCCTTTCTGATAGAACTGTTCGGCTTGCTGCAGGTACTGCCGGGCAGCAATGGGTTGACCTTGAGCGATTTGCAGCCGCGCCATGCCCACCAGTGAATAAACCGCTGAGGCATTGTGGCCGCTCAATTCGGCAAGGTGAATGCCCCGCTGAAAATGCTGAGATGCCTGCTCCAGCTGCCCACGATGGTAGTACACCCAACCCAGTGCGCCGTAAACTGCTCCCAGCACCGCCGGATAGCCATGCGGGTGTTGTTCCAGATGCTGGATGGCCTGTTGAGCTGTAACAGCAGCCAACCCTAACTGCCCGTATTCCAGGGCCATTAAGGTCAAATGTGAAACCGCCAGAATATCGGTTACCGGGTCGTCGTTTTTTCGACTGAGATGAATGGCGTTTTCCAATGCCGTACGGGCTTCCTCATAATTCCCCTTTTGCCTTTGCCCTGCCCCTAACGCCAGATAAGCCAGCGAGGCAATCCGTTCGTCTTTGCCGTTTAACAAGTTGATGGATTGCCGTGCAGATTGGATGGCTTCATCGAATTTTTGCTGAACCTGAAGAAAATTTGCTTGCAGGGCAAACCGCTCGGCTTTGATCAGGGCAGCCTCCTCAAAAACTGGTTCACCTTCCGGCAAGAGTATATCCAGCGATTGAAGGATTCCGGCCAGGCGGGGAAAGTTGCCCCGCAGCAGATACAACCATCCCAGGCCCAACAGTAAACGCGGATGAGAAAATTGAACATCCCCCGGGATTTGGGATAAAACCCCTTCAATTTGGCCAGCCGGCATATAGTTGATCCAATGCCAGATGTTCTTTTCCAGCAAATCCAGAACGGAGGAATAATCCTTTGCTGCCAGAAAATGGAAAAGACTTTCAGTCACCAGCCCTTCGGCTAACAGGGCCTGAGCAGCACGCAGGTGCAGATTGCGTACCTCTTTTTCTTCCATCCGATTTAACCGGTTGCGCAGCAGCTCGGCGAACAGGGCGTGGTAGCGGTAAAAGTGGAATTGCTCGTCAAGCGGCTGGATGAACAGATTGCTTTTATCCAGGGTTTCGAGTAAATCGGCACTATCCTGTCTTCCGGTGAGGATATTGCAACGCTCGGCACTGAGTGTGGAAAGCAAAGAGGTTTTGAGAAGGAAATCCTGAATATCCGGGGGTTGTTTGTTTAATACTTCCTCTGCCAGATAGTTCAGGATAAAACGCGTACCCCTGGTCAGGTCTTGAATCAGATGTTGCGGATGAAGATTACCCTGCAGGGATAAAGCGGCTAATTGCAAGCCGGCCGCCCAGCCTTCGGTGCGTTCGGTCAATGTCTGAACCACAGATGGTTCAAGGTCAATGTTCAAAAGGTCGTTGAACAATTGTCCGCTCTCCGGCGGTTCAAACCTCAAATCACTGGTGCGGATTTCGACCAGATCGTTTTGGGAACGCAGACGGGCCAGCGGAAGGGGTGGATCTTCACGGGAAAGGATGGCAAGATGAAAATCAGTCGGTTGATAGGCAATCAGGTCTTGAAGAAATCGCAAAATGATCTGATCCTGGATGTGTTGAAAATCATCCAGGACGAGGATGATGGATTGGTTCAATTGGGTAAGCGGATTGATTAATTCGGCTGCCAGCAGGTCGGCGGGCGGCAATTGGGCGGTCAATAGAATCTGAAGGACGTCTTCGCAGTAGGAGGGTATGGCCTGGCGCAGACAGGTGATCCACGCTGTGAAGAAGCGAATCGGGTCATCGTCGGCTTCTTCAAGGGCAATCCACAGCGCAGGCAAAGCCAGGCTTTGTAGCCATTGCACCAGCAGGGTGGTTTTTCCAAACCCGGCAGGTGCCGAAATGAGAATCAGGCGGCTGTCTAAACCGCGGTTGAGTTTTTCCAGCAGGCGTGGACGTAACACGCTTTTGGCGCGCAGAGGAGGAATTTTGAACTTCGTCCAGACCAGCGGCGTCATGTGCTGATTATATCAGGACATGACGTGTTCCAAAAATGTTCAATCAGGATTGGCTGGCGACCCCTTTCCAAAACAATTCCACGAGCTGTTCCAATTGTTGAGGTGTCAGTTCCGGTCGGAAAGCGGATTCACCGCTCATAAAGGGATACAACATTCCCAGCAAAGCCCATACTCCCAAGGCCGGCGGGAATGGGCGGAGTTCGTGGTTTTGCTGTCCTTCGATGAAAATCTGTTCAAGTGGTTGTAAAAACTGCTGACGATAATGCAGAGAGAACTGAGCGCGTAGTTCGGGTTGTAATTTGCCCATTTCCTGGGTCGCCAGCCGAATCACAGCGCGGTTTTCGGGCGGCAGGCGCGTGAAGAGCGAAAACACAAATGCGCGGATACGCGCCTGAGCCGTAATGTGATTGTGGAGGGCATCTTCCAGCAATTGATGAAAAGCGGTCAATCCTGTTTCGAGGATTTCAATTAATAGACGTTCCTTATCCACAAAATGATAGTAGAGAGCGGCTTTGGTGATGTTGCAGGCTTCGGCAATTTCTCGGATGGAAACACCATCGTAGCCGCGCTCCACAAAAAGGCGGGTGGTTTCGTGCAGGATTTTATCGCGCATCGAGAGGGGTGGATTATCCACCACTGAGGGCTTCATTTCCATGCAGAGTCTCCAATTCGCGCTGGCGGGTTTTGAGCCGTGTTGCGCTGGCAAACAGGATCAGACTGGTGAATGTGATGAATCCAAAGGCGGTTTGATAACCGCTGAAGGCGTTGCCTGCCCCAAAGGAAGCTACCAGTGCGCCGATCAGGGCGCTGCCGACCAGTTGACCGATACTGGTGAACAGCGTGACCAGTCCTTGTGCCAGCGAGCGTTCTTCGGTGGATGCTTCTCCTAACATAATATACCGGATTGGAGCGCCGAGCAAGGCGGTCAAGCCGCCGCCAATCAGCACGCCGGATAACAGGAAGAAAATCAAATTACCGCCGAGCAGGCTGAGCATGAGAAAACCTGTTGTCAGCAGAGCAGTTCCTCCCATAATCACATTGCGCGAACCGACCCGGTCGAGCAGCCGCCCGGCAAGCGGTGATCCGACAGCCATCGCAAGAATGGCCGGAATGAGCAGCCATGTGGCGTTTCTCTCGTTGATGCCTTGATTTGCCAGGCCGGTTACAGCCATGAGGGGCACAAATACCAGACTGGCTTCTGCCAGCCCGGCCCCGGCGGAAAGCAGGTAGGCCAGCCCCAATTGACGGCGGTTGAAAAGGTGGGCGGGCAGCATCGGCAGGCTGGTGCGGCGCTCAACCTGAATGAGAATGACCAGCAAAACCACGGCAAGGGCGAGAACCCCGCCAACCGCGGGGGTCAGCAGGCTGGCTGTCAGATTGGTTGGGTCAAGTTGATTCAAGCCAAAGGTCAAAGAAGCCAGGAATAATGCCAGCAGAGCCATGCCGGCGGCATCCAGCCGTCGGCTGGTAGCCGGGCGGGTAGCGGGCAACAGGCGCAGGCTGAAAAGGATGAGCAGGGCCGCGATGGGCAGGTTGATCAGGAACAGCCAGTGCCAGTTGGCAAATGCCAGAATGATACCGCCCAGCAGCGGGCCGATCAGGAAGGCAACGCCGAAAACTGCGCCAATCATGCCGAGTGCGCTGCCTCGTTTTTCAGGGGGAAAAGTATCGCCAATGACGGCGCTGGCAACCGGGAAGATGCCGCCGGCTCCAAAACCCTGAATGGCGCGTCCAATCAGCACGACGTTAAAGCTGGTCGAAACGGCCACCAATAATGAACCAAAGCCAAATAAGGCAATATCGAGTATGTAAATCCAGCGGCGGCCGTAGACATCGGAAAGTTTTGCCATGAGCGGGGTGCTGACCAGTTGGAAGAGAACGTAACTGCTGAACATCCATGCCAGTGCGCGCTCATCCACTCCAAATTCGGCGCGGATAGAGGGCAGAGCCGGGCCGAGAATGGCGATATCCAGCGCGCCCATCAGCACACCGAAGAAAAGGAGGAAAAGCAGTTGATTGCGTTGTTTGTTATCTTGCAGCATAGTGAAACCTCCAAATGTGCTTACTGACCGTTCGTTTAGTAAATATACCATAGATCAAAGGTGTTACTATCCTCCAAAGGGGTGATTTTCGGGAAAAAAGTACTTGACAAAGCGGATTAAATTTTCTATACTGTTAATGCGAACGTTCGCACGAACGTTCGCAAAGACCGGCCCCATCCTTTTCTACCACCTCTATCCAAAATGTCCCGCAGAGTTACCCTTAAGGAAGTCGCATTACGCTCCGGTGTCAGTTATCAGACCGTTTCCAAGGTGATCAACGGCCAGGTGCAGGTTGCGCCGGATACTGAAGCGCGCATCTGGCAAGCCGTGCGGGAGTTGAATTACCGTCCCAATTACACCGCCCGCAGCCTGCGCGCTCAACGCAGCTTTACGATTGGTTACTCCTGGCGCCCGTCCCCGCCTGATCAGGCTAACCCCATTCTGGATACTTTTTTGCAAAGCATGTTCCATGCTGCCGAGGAGCGTGGTTATTATTTATTGTGTTTTCCGTATCATTCAGAAACTCAACGACAGATTGAATCCTACCGCGAATTAATGGATACCCGCCGCGTGGATGCCTTTGTTCTTTCGGGGGTAGAGTACAACGATCCGCGTGTGCTTTTCCTGCTTGAACAGAAATTTCCTTTTGTGGCCTTCGGGCGTTCCAACCCGGAACTGCGTTTTCCCTCCATTGATGTGGATGGTGGTTACGGCATGCGCCTGGCCACCGAACATTTACTGGCTCAGGGTCACCGGCGGATTGCTGCGCTGGCCTGGCCGGAGGAATCGCGGGTGGGCAACAACCGCATGGAAGGATATTTTTCTGCCATGCGTGCTGCCGGCATTGAACCGCTGCCCGAATGGGTTCAGCGCGGCGAAGGGCGGTTTGCCTTTGGATATGAGGCAGCCAGAAATTTGCTGGCTTTACCGGAAGCCATTCGTCCAACTGCCATGGTCGCCTTGAATGATTACATGGCCGTGGGTGCAATCAAAGCCATTCAGGATGCTGGTTTTCGGGTGGGCAGTCAAATTGCTGTAACCGGCTTTGACGATACGCCCATTGCCCAATATTTGACCCCCCCGCTGACCTCTGTCCGCCAACCAGTTTGGGAGATTGGCGAACGCCTGATTGCGCTGTTGTTGAATTTGCTGGAGGCAAAAGACACCGTTGAGCAATTCGAAACCATCCTGATGCAGCCGCAGCTGGTCATTCGCGCTTCCAGCCGATCGGTTGAACCTGAACATTCCATGTCTGAGGAGGTGATGATTAAGCGATAAATCAAAACGAAGACTTTCCCCTTTCGTTTTACTGGCGACAAATGAAGCCACCCCTCCATGCTCCTGCCAGGGATAGGTTGGGGGTGGCTTCGACGGGGCGGCTTTGTCAGCCCTCCCGTGTTTGAGTATAACACTGCTTTTCAAGGAAAACACTGTTTTTCCAACTCATAATTCAGGAGAAGAAAGGTCATGAAAACCCTGTTGAAATGGTTTGTCCCCCTGATGGTTCTCAGCCTGCTGCTGGCAGCCTGCCAGCCAGCCGCTACCCCCACCCCCGAAAAAGTGATCGAGACGGTTACGGTGGAGAAGGAAAAGGAAGTCGTAAAGACCGTTGAAGTTGAGAAGCCCGCCGAACGCGCGGTAGTACGCCTTTCCGGTTGGGCAGCCAGCCCGGAAGAAACCGCACTGCTGCAGTCCATTTTGCTGGACTTCACCGTGGAAAATCCGGACATTGTCGTCAAGTATGAGCCCATCACCGGTGATTACTGGCAGCAGTTGAAGACTTCCATCGCCTCTGGCGTTGAACCGGATGTCTTCTATATGGACATTTTCCAGTTCCCGGCTTTTGTGCGCGATGAGGTTTTGCTGCCAATTGACGACCTGATGGCAAAGGAAGGCGTCAAACGCGATGATTTCATCCCCTCTTTGATTGATGCCTTCTCTGAGGGTGGTGTTACCTACGGTATCCCCAAAGACTTCAACACGCTGGGTTTGTTCTACAACAAAGATCTGTTTGCCAAGGCGGGCATTGCCGAACCCACCGATGATTGGACGTGGGATGACTTGAAGGCGGCTGCCGAAGCGCTTTCCGATCCCGCCAATAACATCTATGGGCTGGGTGTGCCGGCCGATCCGGGCCGCTTCCCGATCTTTGTCTTCCAGAACGGCGGCTCCATTATGACCGAGGATTACAGCGACACCCTGCTCGACTCGCCGGCGGCGGTTGAAGCAGCCACTTTCTACACCGACTTCCGCAAGAATCAAATCGGCGCCATTCCGGCGGATGTTGGCGAAGGCTGGCAAGGGACGGTGTTTGGCAAGGGGCAGTTCGCCATGGTATATGAAGGCGGCTGGTTGATTCCCTACCTCAAGCAGCAATTCCCCAACACCAACTACGGAGTGGTCACCCCACCGGCTGGCCCGAAAGGTGAAGGCAATTTGATCTTCACGGTTGCCTACGTCATCTCGCGCAACAGCAAGAATCCGGAAGCAGCCATGCGGGTCATCAATTATCTGACCAGCGAGAAGGCTCAAAACAAGGTCTTGGAAAGCGGTTTTGCCCTGCCTACCCGCCTGTCCCTGCAGAACAGCGAATTTCTGAAGACGAATCCGGCATCCAGCGCCATCTTCCGCGGAGCGCTGCAAGGTGCACGGCCGTTTGTATGGGGTCTGGTTGGCTCGGATGTCAACGAACAGATGGGTAAAGCGTTGGAACGCATCTATCTCGAAAATCAAGCGGTAGATGCTTCGCTGAAACAGGCGGCGCAGGTGATCCGCCAAAAAATTGCCGAAGTGAAGTAAAGCGGTCGTGCTGGAGAGGGTCAGCCCAGCAGCGGCTGACCCTCTCCGTGAAATAATGGAGGATGGAGGAATGACACAGACAGTTTCCAATCGTCCGGCGGGTTTATTTTGGCGCAAAGATAACCCGGAAAAACGAAAAAAACGCAGCGAAGCCCTCACCGCCTATATTTTTCTATTGCCGTATTTGTTCATCTTTTTCACTTTTACAATTTTCTCGATAGGTTACGCCTTTTATCTGTCTTTTACCCGCTATAACCTGCTGCGTCCGCCGGAGTGGTGGGGACTGGAAGGCTACCGCCGGGTCTTGTGCCTGGAGGCTCTCATGCCGCGCGGCGAGGATGCGCCGCCATTAGCGTGTGATGACCTGTTTATCAAGAAGGCACTGCCCAACACCGTCAAGTACACCTTGATTGTGGTGCCAACCCAAACCGTATTGAGCCTGATTCTGGCGTTTGCCATGGATCAAAAACTGCGCTTTCGGCGCCTCTTCCGCACCATTTACTATCTACCCTCCGTGACTTCTTCGGTAGTCATCTCCCTGATTTTTGTATGGTTATTCAGCCCGCTGGGGATTGTCAATCAGATATTTAACCTCAATATCAACTGGTTGAACGATCCGCGCTATGCCTTTTACACCATCATGATTTTGAATGTGTTCACCACTAGCGGCACGTTGATGCTCATCTTTCTGGCCGGCCTGCAGGACATTCCCACTGCAATTTATGAGGCAGCCTCGATTGACGGCGCCAATAAGTTCCAAACCTTGCGCTTCATCACCATCCCCATGCTGCGCCCGGTGGTGTTCTTCGTAGTGACGGTTGGCTTGATCGGATGTTTTCAGGTGTTTGACCAGATTTATGTGATGACTTCCGGGGGGCCGCTGGATTCGACCACCACGGTTGCCTATTTGATTTACAAGTGGGCCTTCCGGGATACAACGGTCAAGATGGGGCAGGCGGCCGCCCTGTCCTTTATTCTGGCGCTGATTATTCTGGTGTTCACCCTCATTCAGCGGCGGATTATCGAAGGCAGCGGCAGCGTTGGTTCGGCATGAGCGAGGTGAAAGAATGGCTACGATAACTCAAACCATTTCCAAAAAAGAATCCTTTTCCGATAAACTCATCGCGCTTTTAGACCGCCTCAAAACCCCCATCTTCTATGTGATTTTGATCAGTTGGGCCATTTTGTGCCTTGCGCCATTGTATTTCACGCTTATTTTCAGCCTCAAACCGGTTGCCAATGTGTACGATCCGCCCCTGTTCTGGCCGATTCCGTTCAGCCTGGAAAACTTCCGTGATGTGATTGGGGCTTTGCCGCTGTTTCCGCGCTGGCTGCTCAACAGTACCATCATCTCGATTGTGGTGACGGTGGCGCGTGTCCTGTTTTGCGCCATGGCAGGCTATGCTTTTGCCCGCATGGAGTTTCCGCTGAAGAAGTTTTTGTTCACCGCCTTGCTGATTTCGATGATGATTCCCGGCCAGGTAACCCTGATTCCGAACTTCCTCGTGGTTGGCCCGGGTATCATTCGCGGCGGATTGAAAATCGGCGATGTTACCATCCCTACCGGTTTTGGTTTGATGGACAATCTGGGCGGCGTCATTTTGCCCGGGATTGTGGCGGCTTTTGGCATCTTTATGATGACCCAATTTTACAAGAGCATCCCCAAGGAACTGGAAGAAGCGGCGATGATTGATGGGTTGGGGCGGTTCGGCATCTTCTTCCGTATTGTTTTACCCATCAGCACCACACAACTGCTGACTCTGGCGCTGCTGACCTTTCAGGGTGAATGGAACAACTTTATGTGGCCGTTGACCATTCTGCGCACGCCGGAAAACTTTACCCTGCCCATCGGGCTGAACTGGTTCCGCGGCGAATACTACACCCTGATTTCCAAGGTGCTGGCAGGTTCACTGTTCAACACCCTGCCGATTCTGATCATCTTCTTCATCTTCCAGCGCTACTTCACCCAGAGCATTGCCGGTACGGGGTTGAAAGAGGGCTGAGACTGAATACTGTTGCACATAGAGGGTTCATTTTATGCTGAATGATCGTAACTGGTTAATCACTGAAACTTGCTTTGACCTTGCCCGCCAGAATCATGCCGAAACAATTTTTACGATTGGGAATGGCTATCTCGGCACTCGTGGAGCGCATGAAGAGCGCTACCCCGGCGAGGAACGTACCACCTTCATTCATGGGGTCTTCGATGATGTACCCATCGTATTTACCGAGCTGGTCAACGCGCCGGATTGGCTTGACCTCAACCTGTGGTTGGGAGGGGAGCCGTTCCGGTTAACCGAGGGTGAAATTCTGGTCTATCAGCGCCAGCTGGATTTACGCACCGGTAGGTTGAGCCGTCGGGTGGAGTGGCGCAGCCCACAGGGGATGCTCTGGCAATTGGCCTTTGAACGGTTTGCCAGTCTGGCAAACCCCCATCTGTTGTGTCAGCGGGTCACGATTAAGGCGTTAGAGAATACTAACCTTGAAGCGCGTACGACCTTGAGTGGTGAAACGGATAACCTGAATTACAAACACTGGGACTGGATCGGGCAGGGATTTGGGCAGAACAGCGCATGGCTTCATCTGCGCACCCGTTCTTCTGGAATTGAACTGGGGGCTGCGACACGCCTCGTCGTCAGCGGCGGAGGTAATCTTCAGCAATCCGCCTGGGATACCCGTAACGCACCAACCCTGGTGGTAACCACGCAACTGAAAAGCGGCGAGATTGTCGAGATCGAGAAGATAACCGCGTTTTATACCTCACGTGAAACCAACGACCCTCAGGGAGCTGCCCGGCGGGCTTTGGAGACCGTTCCAAAACGAGCGTGGAAGGGATTATGGGAGAGTCACGCCCGCGCATGGCAGCGTGAGTGGGAGCGCTGTGATGTCTTGATTGAAGGAGATGATCGCGCTCATCTGGCAGTGCGATTCAGCCTCTTCCAATTGCTGGCCGCGGCCCCCCGTCAGGACGAACGGGTAAGCATCGGGGCTAAAGCACTCTCCGGTTATGGTTACCGCGGGCATGTATTTTGGGATACGGAAATTTTCATGCTGCCTTTCTTCACTTATACCCGGCCGGAGATTGCCCGTAATTTACTCTCGTACCGTTACCACACCCTGGAAGGGGCGCGTAAAAAAGCCCGTGAAAATGGTTATAAAGGGGCTCAATACGCATGGGAAAGCGCGGCCACCGGCGAAGAGGTAACTCCCACCTGGGTGCCGCATCCTAGCGACCGAACCCAACTCATTCGCATCTGGACCGGCGATATTCAAATTCACATTTCGGCGGATGTGTGTTACGCCATCTGGCAGTACTGGCAGGCAACCGGCGATGATGACTTTATGATTCATCGCGGAGCGGAGATTTTTCTGGATGTTGCCCGTTTTTGGGCCAGCCGGGCGGAATGGAATGCCGAAACCGGCTGTTACGAATTTACCGATGTCATCGGCCCGGATGAATACCATGACCATGTGGATAACAACGCCTATACCAATGCGCTGGCACGCTGGCAGTTGAAAACCGCGCTCCAGGTACTGGCATGGCTGGAAAGCCATCAACCGCAAAAGGCTGCCCAGCTCCGCGACCAGCTGGAACTGGATGAAAACGAACTGGCGCACTGGCAGGAAGTGGCAGAAAAAATTTACTGGCAGGAAGATGCTCAGACCGGTCTGGTGGAACAGTTTGAAGGGTATTTTCAACGCAAGCAAATTGATTTGCAGGCTTTGGAACCGCGTACTCAATCCATTCAATCCCTGCTGGGTATCGAAGGCGCCAGCGAAGCCAATATTCTCAAACAGCCGGATGTGGTCATGCTGGCCTATTTACTGCCGGAACTGTTCGATGAAAACAAGCTGCGGGCAAATTACGAGTACTACAACGCAAGGACGGATCATACCTTTGGTTCTTCACTGGGGCCGGCAATCCATGCGATTATTGCCTGCCGGGTAGGAAAACCCGAGGAAGCCTATGAGCATTTCATGCGCGCTGCGCTGGCCGATCTTGAGGATGTGCGCGGCAACGCCCATGATGGAATTCACGCGGCTTCAGCGGGGGGCATCTGGCAGGCCATTGTATTTGGCTTTGGCGGGTTGAAATTGGGAGAGAACGACTGGAACACTCAACCCTGTCTACCGACGCACTGGAAGCGGCTGGCTTTTCGGTTGAAATATCGCGGTCAAACACTGGAAATTGACCTGTTCAATTCATCGGGGAAGGCGGGTGAGGAATGATACGCGCTTTTCTATTCGATCTCGATGGCGTATTGACCGACACATCCGAGTTCCATTACCTTGGGTGGAAGCGGTTGGCGGATGAATTGGGTCTGTCGTTTGACCGTCAGAAAAACGAGGCTCTGCGGGGAGTTTCGCGCCGCGAATCGCTGTTGTTGCTGCTGAACGGCCGTCCGGCAACGGAAGAGGAAATGAACGAGTGGATGGAACGGAAAAACCGGTACTACATTGAGTATGTTTCCCGTATGACGCCGGAGAACCTGCTGCCGGGGGCGTTGGAACTGCTGAAAGAACTGCATCAGGCCGGCTACAAGGTGGCGATTGTGTCTTCCAGCAAAAACACGCCGCTGGTACTGGAGCGTTTGCAAATTGGGGAGTGGCTGGATGCGGTGGTGGATGGCAATGCCGCCGCACGCAGCAAACCGGCCCCGGATTTGTTTCTGCTGGCTGCTGAGCGTTTGGGGGTATCACCGGAGGAATGTCTGGTGGTTGAGGATGCCGAAGCGGGGATTGCTGCCGGAAAAGCAGCCGGGATGTGCACGCTTGGGCTTGG
>NZ_JBRCOK010000102.1:0-23107 GCF_053501535.1 Bellilinea sp.
CGTCTTGCCGGCCAGGTCGTCTTTGGATTTGATGCTGTCGTCCCCTTTGCGAATGACCACAATCTGCCCGGCGTTGATGTAGGGGTCGGAGAAGAGCATTTGCTGCTTGCGTTCATCGGTGATGGTGATGGCAGCGATTGCCAGATCAAACTGGCATTGTGCCAGACCCGCCAGCACCGAATCAAAGGGCAGATTGCTCCATTCCAGTTGAAAACCAGCTTTTTGGGCAATGGCTTTCATCAGCTCGACATCGAAGCCGGTCAATTCTTTGGTGGTTTCATCTACAATTTCAAAGGGTGGGAAAGTTGCATCGGTTGCCACCCGCAGGGTGCTGCTCGCCGGGGCGGGGTAGGCTTCTTTTGGCGGAGCGGTTGGTTGAGGCTGCTGTTCGACAGGGTAACCTTCCTGTGGAGCCGGGGTGGGTGTGGCAGCCGGCTGGCACGCACTTAATACCAGCGCAGCCAGAAATAAAGCGGACAGAATCAAATAGACTGAGCGTTTCACGTTTCTCCTCCTGCAAATTTTTGATGTGGGGATGTCGGCTTGAGAGTGATGATGGTTCACAGAACAGCCACAAGATATTTTTAATTATACCATGCCCATTCTTCAGCCTCGGCGTATCCGCAACCTGATGAATTGTTCGGGTATAATCGAGGGCATGTCCGCATCGGTTGGCGAAGATCAATCTTTAAAAAAGTCCTCCATTTTGCGGAAAATGGTGCCGGGTCTGCTGCTGGGGATTGCGGTGATGGTCGGCCTGACTTTGCTGGGGGATATTCGTGAAGTTGGCGCACTGCTGCAGACCTTTGACTGGCGCCTCTTTCCGCTGGCGCTGTTGTTCACCCTGTTCAATTACACCCTGCGGTTCATCAAATGGCAGTACTACCTAAATCAGGTTGGAGTGCGCGGATTTGCATGGAAACGCAGTTTGCAGATATTTGTGGCCGGTTTTCCGCTGGCAGTGACCCCCGGCAAAGTGGGTGAAGTATTCAAAGGAATCTGGCTGCAACAGCAAACCGGACTTCCGGTGGCGCGCGGTGTTTCGTTGATTGTTGCCGAACGGGTCAGCGACGGCCTGGCCGTATTAATGCTCTCGGTATTGGGAGTCATTGCTCATCCACAGTACTGGCCTGCCTTCAGCATCATCTTAGGCGTTTTGCTGGTGGGCATCGTAATTTCTCAGATTCGACCGCTGGCACTGGGAATTCTGGCTTTCGCCGGGCGGCTGCCCGTAATTGGCAAAGCCGTTCCCGCCCTGCGCGAGTTTTATGAGGGCAGTTTTGTTCTTTTTCGTCCTCAGGCGGCACTGGTGGGGGTAGGGTTGGGAACGGTATCGTGGTTTGGCGAGGGAATTGGCTTTTATTTAATCCTCACCGGTCTGGGAATGCCGGCAAATTTAGAAACTTTTTCCAACGCGGTCTTTATTCTGGCATTTTCAACCGTGGTTGGAGCCGTTTCGGCGCTGCCGGGTGGTTTGGGCGCTTCTGAAGCCTCGATTGCCGGTATGCTGGTACTGGTTGGTGGAGCAGCGCCAGCAATTGCCTCAGCAGCAACCGTCATTATCCGTCTGGCAACCCTTTGGTTTGGTGTGAGTCTGGGATTGATTACATGGGCATTTTCAACCCGCCTGCTTAACTTGCAGGAAGAACCCCTTCAGCCGCTTAACCGCACTCTTGAGGTGGAATAAAACGATTAATCCAGCATGGTCTTTAAAGCCATGGCGGTTTCTTCGTTGATTCCCTGCACGCTCATCAACTCTTCCAGGCTGGCCTGTTGAATGGCTTCGATGCTGCCGAATTTTTTTAACAACGCTTTGCGGCGCGCCGGTCCAATACCGGGGACTGCATCCAGCCGCGAGGCGAGCCCGGCTTTACCGCGCCGGTTACGATGGGCGGTGATGGCAAAACGGTGGGCTTCATCACGGATGCGCTGGATAAGGAATAACGCCTGAGAATGGCGCGGCAGCATCAATGATTCTTTGTGAGCCGGGCGGAATATTTCTTCCTGCTGCTTTGCCAGACCAATCACCGGCACTTTATCCTGCAATTCAAAGGCTTGCAGTACGGCTACTGCACGGGAGAGTTGCCCTTTGCCGCCGTCAACAATCAGTAAATCCGGAAGCAAGGCAAAAGCAGGATCGAGCTTTGCGCCGGGCGCTTCGCGTTCCTGCTGAGCAGCCTGATAGCGGCGGAATCGGCGAGTGAGGACTTCCTCCATGCTGGCAAAGTCATCCGGACCGCTGACCGTTTGGATGTTGAAACGGCGGTAAAGCGATTTACGGGGAACCCCTTGCTCGAACACGACCATGCTGCCCACGGCCGCTGTACCTTGAGTGTTTGAGATGTCGTAACATTCAATGCGGTTGGGTGGTTGCCCCAGTCCGAGCGCTTGCTGCAATTCTGCCAGCGCTTGCGATTGACGGTTGGTATCGGCTTCCCACTGGGCTTTGAGTGCGCGCAGGGTTTCAACCGCGTTTTCGGTGGCCAGTTGCAACAGTTCGTGCGGTGGGCCGTTGCGCGGGACGATTAACTCCACCTTTTGACCGCCGCGCCGATTGTGCAACCACTGGCTGATAATCTGGGCTTCTTCAACTTCCTGAGGCAGCAATACCTGTTGGGGGATGCTGGCGGCCTCAGCGTAGAATTGTTTGATGAATTCCTCGATGACTTCCTTATCCGGCTCTCCCATCGCCCCTTCCAGTATGAAGTATTCCCGCCCGATCAGTTTACCGGCACGGATGAAAAAAACCTGGACACACGCTTCGCCGTTGTCGCGGGCAATGGCAATCACATCCGAGTCGATTTGATCGTTGCTGATGACCTTCTGCTTTTCCACAACCCGTTCAATAGCGAAAATTTGATCGCGCAGGGCAGCAGCCCGCTCGAAGCGCAATTCTTCAGCAGCCTGTTCCATTTCACTGCGTAAACGTTCCACAATTGCAGCCGTACGACCTTCGAGAAATTCACACAAATCGCTGATCATCTGCCGGTAGGAAGCCTGATCTACAGCGCCGATACACGGACCACTGCACAGCTTTATTTCGTAGTACAAGCAGGGGCGTTCATCTTTGCCGGTGATGACGCGGTCGCACGTCAGGTAGGGGAAAATGCGTCGCAATACATCCAGGGTTTGATGCACCGCCCACACACTGGTGTAGGGCCCAAAGTAACGTGAGCCATCCCGTACCATCTGGCGGGTGACCGTTACTTTGGGGAAAGGGTCAGCCCAATGAACTTTGATGTAGGGGTAGCGTTTATCGTCTTTGAGGCGGATGTTATAACGCGGGCGGTGCTTCTTGATCAGATTCATCTCAAGGATCAGGGCTTCCAGCTCAGAGCCGACCACGATCCACTCGATATCGCGAATGCGTTGAACCAACTGACGGGTTTTTAAGTCCTGATCCTGACCACTGTGAAAATAGGATCGCACACGGTTGCGCAGGTTAATTGCCTTGCCGACGTAAATCACCTGCCCCTCGGCATCTTTCATCAAGTAACAACCGGGTTTGTTGGGCAGGGTATCTAAAATTCCCTGAAGATGTGAACTGACTTCAACCATTTGTTCTATATTTTACTTCAGCCGAGCGGCATAGCGCAACCATCCGCGCGCGGATCGCTTCCGCCCCATAAAGCCGCCGTTTCTGAATCACGCAAGATGATCTGCCCGCGTCCGAACAAAGCTCGCCCCATACCCCTGACCGTTTCAACGGAATGTCCCATGCTCTGTAACTCCTGGATGGTTTGCGGTGGGATGCCTTCCTCCAAAGCCACCACCGCCGGGCTGTTTTCAGCTTGAATGCAAAAGCGCGGCCGGTCGAGGGCGGCTTGCGGGTCGAGATGGTCATCCAGCAGAGCAGTTACCACCTGCAAATGTCCCTGGGGCTGCATAAAGCCGCCCATTACACCAAATACGGCAAAAAGTTCGTCATTGGAGCTGGTTGCCAGTGCCGGGATGATGGTGTGGTAGGGGCGTTTGCCGGGTGCCAGCACATTGGGGTGGGTGGGGTTCAGGCTGAAATTATGCCCGCGGTTTTGAAGGGAAAATCCCCAGCCGCGGGGAACAATGCCGGTTCCAAACCCCATGTAATTGCTGTTGATGAAGGAGCAGCCATTTCCCTCGCTATCTACTGCGCATAGATATACGGTATCGCTGGCGCTCATCGGTTGGCCGTGTTGGACGTTTTTGGCTGCCCGCTGCGGATCAATCCTTTTACGGCGCTGTTCGGCGTAAGCCGGGCTGAGTAAGGCTTGTAACGGGATTTCGGTAAAAGCCGGGTCGGCTACATAGTGAAAGGCATCCGCAAAAGCCAGCCGCATGGCTTCAATTTCCAGATGCAGCCGGTCGGCGCTCAGCGCCGGCAGGCTGGAAAGCTCGAAGCCTGCCAGAAGATTCAGCGCCAGCAGGGCGGCCAGACCCTGCCCGTTGGGAGGGCATTCCCAAATGCGCATCCCACGGTATTCGATGGAAATCGGCTGTTCCCACGTGCTGAGATGGCTGGCAAGGTCGGCTTCACTCAAACAGCCGCCGGCTTGCTGCACCGCCTCGACGATTGCTCTGGCAATTTCACCCTGATAGAAAGCGGTCTTTCCGCTTTCTGCAATCGTTTTCAATGTGCGTGCCAGGCCGGGATTACGAAAGATCTCACCGGGGCGCGGGGCACGCCCGTCAAGGGTGAGTTCTTCGCCATTGAGAGCATGGCGCAAACATCTTTCCACCCCGCGCTGCCAGTAGTAGGCGGTCAAAGGCGCAACCGGAAACCCCTGTTCTGCCAGGTGAACCGCCGGCTCAAAAATTGTGGCAAGCGTCAGGCGTCCAAAGCGCTGGTTCAAGTCGCACCAGCCGGCGCAAGCCCCCGGCACGGTGATGGTATAGGGATGCAACGGCGGAAGATTATCCCCCAAACCTTCGCGCTGAAGGCGTTGCAGCGTCAGGGCTGCGGGGGAACGTCCGGAAGCATTCAGAGCATACACCGAACGGCTTTGCTTTTCATAGACCAGAGCGAAACAATCACCCCCTAATCCTGTCGAGCCGGGTTCGGTGACATTCAAAACTGCCGCCATAGCAATAGCGGCATCCACCGCATTGCCGCCGCGGCGCAAAATTGCAAGACCGGCAGCGGTTGCCAGCGGCTGGGAGGATGCGCACATGCCCTGCCTGCCCAATACAGGCGACCGCCGTGAGTTGAAGTTTAAGTCATTCAGGCTGGCGAAATCAAACAACTTCAATGCCTGTCCCTTCGATTGCTTCACCGATAACCCAAACCGGCTGGTGTATTTGTTCTGCCCGTTTCAGCAAATCATTCAGTTTTTGCGGCGGAACGGCGATTAATAAACCGCCGGAAGTTTGAGGGTCAAATAACAGCATCTGGCTGACCTCATCCAGCGTTGGCGCAAAGCGGATATGTTCGCTGAAGTACAGGCGGTTATCGGCTGCGCCGCCGGGAAAAGTCCACTTCTCGCCGTACTTGCGCGCACAGGAGACGAAGGGGATGGCTTCAAAGTTCAAACGAAAGCCGCAGCCGCTCGCCAGTGCCATCTCCAGTCCATGCCCCAGCAAACTGAAGCCGGTAATATCCGTGGCTGCGCGTAGTTGAAATTCACGCGCCAGTTGGGCAGCCGGCTGGTTCAACTGTTTCATCCAGTTGACTACTTCTTCTACGTCCTCAGCGGAAGCAATTTGCCGCTTGAGCGCGGTAGTGGTGACCCCAAAACCAAGTGGTTTGGTCAAAACCAGCTGATCACCGACATGTGCCCCGCCCTTGGTGAGCAAATGCGCCTGTTCCACCCACCCCAGCACCACCAGACCGTATTTGGGTTCCTTATCCTGAATGGTATGCCCCCCCGCAATGACCACGCCGGCTTCGCGGGCTTTTTCGGCACCGCCGCGGATGATCTCGCTGCTGATTTCAACCGGTAAATCCGGCGGCAAAGCGGCGATATTGAGTGCAAGGAAGGGTGTACCGCCCATTGCATACACATCCGAGAGGGAATTGGCGGCAGCAATGGCGCCGTAATCATAAGGGTCGTCCACTACCGGGGTAAAGAAGTCGGTGGTCATTACCAGACTGCGCTGATCATCCACCCGCCAGACAGCCGCATCATCGGGCGAATCCAAACCGACCAGCAGATTTGGAAAATCGGCTGGCTGAAAGATTTGGCGGACCGGACGCAGCACCTGCGTCAGCGCTTCAGCGCGCAGTTTGGATGCTCAACCGGCGCAGGAAGACAGACTGGTCAGCCGAATTTGTTTGCCAGAAGGCGGTTTGGCGGGCTGTGATTCCATGTTCGCGGTTCAAAAACTCCTTATGGGGTGGGAGTGGGTTCAACTGCCGGTGATGGCGTGGTTGGCGCAGGGGCAGGGTTGGAATTGGGGTTGTACACATCCGGCAAGGGGAAAATGAAGGGGGCATTACTGGGTAAAAGCAGTGCCTGAATGTTGGGGGAAAGTTTGGTGATGTACTGGTAGGTCAATAATTCCGGGTTATCTTTAAGCGCTTCAGAGATGATCTGTAAGGCTTTGGCTTCGGCTTCAGCCTGAATCAGGCGCGATTCGGCTTCACCTTTGGCCTGAATCACGGCGGCATCGGCGCGTCCCTGAGCAATCTGGCGGGCCTGTTCGGCTTCCTGGCGTTTTTGTTCGACCACAAAACGCGCCTGCTGGGCTTGCTGTTCGGCAATCTGTTTTTGTTCAATGGAGGCGGCGTATTCAGGCGAGAAGGTGATGTTGCGCAGCACAAAATCCACCAATCGTAAGCCGTTTTCGGCGAGTTTGATGGAAAGCGCGTCGAAAACCTGCTGGGTCATTTCACCGCGTTTTGTGCTGTATACTTCTTCAACGCCGTACTGTGAAACCGCATCGCGGATAATCCCGCGGGTGAGCGCGCGCACCAGTTCGTTTGTGTAGCGGTCCTGCCAGCGGATGTGAACTTCGACCACTTTGGCAGGGTCAATTTCAAAGATAACCGAGGCGTCAATGAAAACTTCCTGACCGTCAGCCGTGCGGGCGGTGATGGAGTCATCTCCAATAATTTGTCCCTCCTGAGAAGCTATGGACATGGTATAGGTCTGGCGGGAGATGGGGTAACGCACTACCCTTTCGGCAAACGGAATAATCCAGCGTAACCCCGGTTCCAGTGCCTGCTCGCGGTAACCGGTGGGCGAAAGCGCAGAAATGACCACCCCGCGTTCTTGTGGTTCAATAAAAACCAGCCCGGCAGAAACAACGGTTAACAGGATGGCTAAAACCAATGTGGTCAGCACGGTAACCGAGGCATTCTTGATCGGCCGGTTGCGGCTGGCGCGTACCAGCACCAGCACCAGGAGGCCGAAGAACAGCATCCATGCCAGTGTGGCTAAACCCTGAAACAAATTGGCGATGTTCATGATAATCTCCTCACAAATTGGTGAAACGATTGTATTATACTAGCATGAACACGGCATTGTGCAAGTTCAGTGATCAATGAAATCTCACTTTTTGATTGAACAAATCTTCCATTCGGCGGTTGAAGGTGAGGTGATGATCCGCCTATCCTCCGGAGAGCAGCTTCCCTTCTCGGCTGGCCAGCTGTGGATTGGATTTCACGATCCGATGGCTGACTTGCTTCCAACAGCGTTGTACCCGGCTATGGATGAACGCGGTGAATGGTATCTGGCGGGGGCAATCCCTTCGGGATGGCAGGCGGGTGGTCGTTTGAGTATCCACGGGCCGATTGGACGCGGTTTTACCCTGCCGCGCTCCAGCCGGCGGGTTGCCTGCGTTTCGCTGGATGAGGGGGTGCATTACTTGATGCCTTTGATGCAGCAGGCGGTGCGTCAAGGTGCCGAGATCGTGTTTTGTGGAGAACACAGCCCCTTGCGTTTACCTGCTTTGATAGAGGTTTTTTCACTAAACCAGCGTGAAGAATGGTGGCAGTGGGCAGATTTTATTGCTGTTCAGGGCTCTTTACCGGCAGTGGCCGCCTTTTTTAAGGAAATTGATGAGAAATTTTCATTTCCTTCCAAAAAGGATGGTGTGGAAGTGATGGTACGCCAGCCGGTATATTGCGCGGGAATGGCGGAATGCGGTGTGTGTGCATTACCTGCCCGCAAAGGCTGGCTGCTGGCCTGTCGTAAAGGGGTGGTTTTTGACTATTCCCAAATCAACTGGTCAGTAGCTGGATTAGTGGAAAATCAGCCGGGATGAGGCATGGCGGTGTTGACGGCGAAACAGGAGTTGATGCTGGAAAAGGGTTGGATGAACAGCGCGGGAGCGTTGGGGTTCAACCCACCTTTGCCGTACTGGCAGTATCAGCCGCCAATTGCCTATGTTACTCCGCCGCTCACCGAAAAAGCCCGTCCTCCGGCAGTTAACCGCAAGGTGATGCGTTTTGCAGGTGGGGTTTTGTTGCACAATGGGGGTTTCAATCCGGGTTTGCGGACTGCTTTGAAAGAAAATACTGAACGCTGGGCTCGCTCCAAAATTCCGGTGTGGGTGCACCTGCTGCTAGAAGATCCGCATTCGGCTGAGAGGATGCTCGCTCAGGTGGAAACCTGTTCAGCGGTAACGGCGGTGGAAATCAGCCTGCCGCAGGAATGGAGTGCTGAACAGTCCGCCCAAATTCTGCGATCACTCCGCAGTGATCTTCCGCTTGTCTTGCGCGTGCCACTGAATCAAATGTCCGAAGAATGGATAAAGCAGGCAGGTGCGGCGGGTTTCTGTGCGCTGACCATCGGTGCGCCGCTTGGAAGTCTGCCAGATCCACATTGGGGTGTCTTAACGGGCTGGCTGTATGGTCCAGCACTCTTTCCACTTGCTTTACAGACTTTACTGCGCTGGGGTGACTGTGGTTTACCATTGATCCTCGGCTGTGGATTGTTCCGCGAGCAGGATGTCATTACAGCTCTGCAACAGGGTGCGGCTGCGGTTCAACTGGATGCAATTCTCTGGCAGGGAGGAATTTTTTAATTATTGGGTTGGTTGTATAATGAAAAGCAGGGAAAGGAGTGTTAGGAATGGGCAAGATTTCTGCTGTACGACCTTCGCCAATCGCCGGTTTGTGGTATAGCGCCGATCCCCAACAACTGGCTCAGCAAATTGACCAGTATATTGCACAGGCTCAAATCCCACCGCTGAATGGTAAAGTTATTGCTCTGATTGCACCACATGCCGGACATCGCTATTCCGGCCGCACCGCCGGACATGCTTATAAGACCGTCCTTGGACAGGAATTTGATGTGGTTGCGATTGTTTCGCCCATGCACGCTTATTACCCTGCCCCAGTGCTGACCAGCGCGCACAGCAGTTATTTTACACCGCTGGGAGAAGTACCGGTTGAACGCGATTTGACTGATGGACTGGCAGAACTGCTTGCGGAAGAAACCATCGGTCTTACTCCAATCGCCAATGATGATGAACACTCGCTGGAAATCCAGCTTCCTTTCCTTCAACGGGCATTGAACAAACCATTTTCTCTTCTGCCAGTGATGGTGCGCCGCAAGGACTGGCGCATGGCACAGATTCTCGGCAATGCGCTTGCCAAGGTATTGAAACATCGCAATGCTTTGCTGGTCGCCAGCACCGATCTTTCCCATTTTTATCCCTTGCCAATTGCCAACCAGCTGGATACAGAAATGCTCAGCCTGATCGAGGCGTTCTCACCACAGGGAGTATTGCAGGCTGAGGAGGCCGCCACCGGTTTTGCGTGTGGTGCCGGTGCAGTAGCCGCGGTTCTGGTTGCAGCGCGTGAATTGGGCGGGAATGAGGTCAAAATTCTACATTACAGCACCTCCGCTGAAGAAACCTTAGACTCCTCCTCCGTGGTGGGCTATGGCGCGGCAGTTGTGCTGCAACGGGATTAAGGGTTGACGCAGTTTGCCGAAGTAGCCGTACTCATTCCGGGACGCCTGCAACCCTTCGACTATCACCTGCCGGCAGGCCTGGAAGGAAAGGTTCAACCGGGTTGTCTGGTGGTGGTGCCGCTGGGAGGTCAGCGAGTGCAGGGCGTTGTCCTGCGCATGGTGAACCAACCCAATGTGCCGGAAACCCGCCCTGTGGAAGGATTGGTGGATGCTTTACCGGTATTGACCGCAGCGCAGATGGAACTGGCACGCTGGTTAAGCCACGAAACTCTGGCTGGGCTGGGGTCCTGTCTGGATTTGATGCTCCCTCCGGGACTGGCACAGCCCGCAGACCTGTTGGTGCGCCTGAACCCGGCCCGCCCGGTTGAAGCCGAGCAGTTAAGCCCATTACAGAAACGTCTTGTTCAGTTGTTGAGTGAGCGCGGTGAACTGCGCGGCCGGCAAATCGAAGCGGCCTTTCGGCGGGTCAACTGGAAACCGGCATTGCAGGCTCTGGTCAGACGGGGAGTGGTCATCAGCCAGCCGTATCTGGCTCAATCTGCACTGCGGCCGCGCATGGAGCGGCTGGTTCGGCTGGCCATACCCGCAGAACAGATCGGGCAGGCAGAGGAATTGTTGGGGAAGTTGGGCAGCCCGGCGCGCGAACGGCGTAAGAAGGCTTTGCAATTTTTAGCAAACGAGCAAAAGGCTGTGGCAGTCCACTGGGTTACGGCTGCCAGCGGGGTTACCCCGCAAGACTTAAAAAAACTGGAAGCGTTGGGGCTGATTGAATTTGAAGCGGTTCAAAGCTGGCGTGATCCACTGGCAGACTTAAATATCGCGCCTTTGCCGCCGCCTGTGCTTACTGCCGACCAAACACGGGTGTTGCAGGCAATTCTTGCAGACCTCAACACAGACAAAAACCCCAGCCTAAAACCGATTATCTTACATGGGATTACCGGTTCAGGTAAAACCGAAATCTACCTGCGGGCGGTGCAACACACGCTTGATCGGGGGAAACAGGCGATTGTACTAGTACCGGAAATTGCCCTGACGCCGCAAACCATTCAGCGCTTTCAAAGCCGTTTTCCCGGCAGGGTAGGGGTGATTCATTCGCGGCTCTCGGCGGGGGAACGTTATGATACCTGGCAGCGTGCCAGGGCCGGTTTGCTGCAAGTGATTGTGGGGCCGCGCAGCGCGTTGTTTGCGCCGCTGCCGGAGATTGGCTTGCTGGTGGTGGATGAATTTCATGATTCGTCCTATTATCAATCCGAGCCGGCGCCGGCCTATCATGCCGTTCAGGCAGCCATTCATTATGCTGAAATTCTTCAAGCAGTGGTGATTCTGGGTTCGGCAACACCAGAGATTGGTCTGATCTATCAGGCCCGCCGAGCAGGCTGGCCAGTTTTGGAGTTGCCGCAGCGCATTATGGCGCATCGCGAGGCAGTGCAACCGTTCCTGACCGGTGGACGTTCTTCTTCGACGAGCGAAGAGGGGGAAGTTGAAACGACTTCTCTTCCACTTCCTCCGGTTGAGGTAGTTGATATGCGGCAGGAATTGAAAGCAGGCAATCGTTCCATGTTTTCACGGGCGTTGCAGCAGGCTCTGCGAGAAGTGTTGGATCGCAAGCAGCAGGCGATTTTGTACCTGAACCGATTGGGGAGTGCAACCTATGTGTTTTGCAGGGAATGCGGCGCTTCGCTGCGCTGCCCCCGTTGTGAACGTCCCCTGACGTACCATGAATCGCAGCGTTTGTTGATCTGTCACACCTGCAACTACCGGCGGCAGATGCCGCGAAGTTGTCCACAATGTGGCAGCCCCCATATTCGTCAATTCGGCGCCGGCACAGAGCGGGTAGAACAGGAAGTCGGCATTCATTTTCCACAGGCCAGAGTAATCCGCTGGGATTCCCAAACCACGCGGAAAAAAGGTGCACATCAGGCGATTTTGGAGGCATTTGCGGAGGGGAAAGCGAATATTTTGGTGGGAACTCAAATACTGGCAAAAGGACTGGATTTGCCGCGAGTTACCCTGGTGGGTGTTGTACTGGCGGATGCGGGTTTGAATCTGGATGATTTTCGGGCTGCGGAGCGGACGTTCCAGCTGCTTACGCAGGTTGCCGGGCGGGCAGGACGCAGTCCGTTGGGCGGGCGGGTGATTTTACAGACCTTTCAGCCGGAGCATTATGCCATTCGGGCAGCCTCGCGACATGATTATGCCGGTTTTTACCAGTATGAGATTGAACAGCGCAGGAAAATGGGCTACCCGCCCTTTTCGCGTCTGGTTCGAATGGAATACCGTCATCCCAACGCCAACGCGGCCGAAACTGCGGCCCGGGAAATGGCGCAACGTGTAGCAGATTGGATCATGCTCAGCGCTTATCCGGAAACCGAAATCATTGGACCGGTGCCGTGTTTCTTTGCGAAAGAAAGCGGGCAATACCGCTGGCAGATCATCCTGCGCGGGATGGATCCTGCCAGCGTATTGCGCGGTAAGGATTGGGGGGATTGGCGGGTGGAAGTGGACCCGTACTCTTTACTTTAACTTAGGGCAGCACGTACCACGGGTTGACAAATCCACCCAGATAGCGCACCTCAAAGTGCAGGTGAGGTCCGGTGGAACGACCGGTGCTGCCGGCCTGACCGATGACCTGTCCCTGTGAGACGCTGGCCCCGCAGCGCACATTCCAGGCTGAAAGGTGAGCGTAGAGAGTCTGGTAACCGTTGCCGTGATCAATCATGACCATGTTGCCATAACCCCCGCCGACCGGGCCGGCATAGACGACCACACCACTGTCGGCAGCATAAATGGGGTCACCGGTGTAGGCCGCAATGTCAATTGCCAGATGACCCGGCCAGTAATCATTGCCGGAAAGGACACGGTTGCGGGTCGGCCAGACGAATGTGCCGGTGCCAAAGGCACCGCCGGCGCCGGTATCGCAGGCACCCGGGCCGTAGATGGATTTATTCACACCCGCCGGGCCACGCGGGATGGTGGGCACAACCCATGTGCGGAATTCACGCGATCCCCCTGGAATCATGACATACCTACCGGGTTCGATGACCGGGTTGGCCAGATCAAGTTTATTACCGGGGTAGAGTAAAATATCCTGCGGGTCGGCTTTGAAGGTTGCCGCAATTTTTTCGATGGTATCGCCTTCTTTCCATTTGTAGAGGACGCCATCGGTTGGCGGGATGATCAATTCCTGTCCGATCGAGATCATGTGGGGGTCGTCATTGAGAATATCGTAATTTGCCCACAGGACCGTTTCGGGCTTCAGGTTGAAAGATTGAGCAATTCCGAATACGGAATCACCCGCCTGAACGCGGTAAACAATTTCCTGTTCACGCGGACGGGTAGGTAAAATGGTTCGCAGGTTTGCCCGTCGGTGCAATGCAACGGGTTGAGTTTCTGGTTGAAAGAGGGGCAGGCTGACCTGCTGGGGGGCGGGTGGTAAATCCAGAGGGGCGTTGGCGACTGCCACACCCGCAGATGTGCCATGGTCAAACATGCGTTGATAAGCCATGAAAACGGCCAGACCGATCATGACCACTGCCGCTGCCCAGAGAAGTATTGCAACGAACCCAGAACCAGCAGCGGAGGAGGATTCGCTGGCTGGTATTTCTGGTTTGGTTTGATTCACATATCCTCCGTCAGGCTTTCGAGGAACTCCGCATTGCTCTTGGTTCTTGCCATGCGCTGCAATATCGCTTCGGTGGCTACGGCCGGATCCATTCCTGCTCCCTGCGGCGGGGGTGAAATCATTTGCAGATACATGCGCCGCATCAGCCAAACGCGCTGAAGGACATCCGGGCCGAGCAACAGTTCTTCACGACGGGTTGAGGAGCGTTCAATATCAATGGCCGGATAAACCCGGCGCTCCTGCAATCGGCGTGAAAGATGGAGTTCCATGTTGCCGGTACCTTTAAATTCCTCATATACCACGTCATCCAGGCGGGAACCGGTATCTACCAGAGCGGTGGCGATGATGGTCAAAGATCCGCCTTCTTCCAGATTGCGGGCTGCTCCAAAGAAGCGCTTGGGTGGATACAAGGCCGATGGATCCATACCGCCGGATAAGGTTCGCCCGGAAGGGTTGACCACGAGGTTGTAAGCCCGCGCCAGCCGGGTTAATGAGTCCATCAATATTACCACATCTCGTCCAATTTCGACCAACCTTTTGGCACGTTCCAGGGTGATTTCGGCGGCGCGGATATGCGCGGTGACCGGTTCATCAAAAGTGGAGGCAACCACTTCTGCATCCACGGAGCGATCCATATCGGTTACTTCTTCCGGGCGTTCACCAATCAGGGCGATAATCAGATGCACATCCGGGTTTTTGACCGTAATGGCGTTGGCAATTTGTTTGAGGATGGTGGTCTTGCCGGCTTTTGGGGGTGAAACAATCATGCCGCGCTGACCACGCCCGATGGGGGCAATCAGATTGATCAGACGGGTGGAAAGGATATTGCGGTCTGTTTCCAGATCGAAGCGTTTATCCGGGAAAATTGGGGTCAGGCGTTCAAAGACGGGGCGGTCGCGGGCTTCTTCCGGTGTCATACCGTTGATGCTCTCGACTTTCAACAGGCCGTAATGCCGTTCCGATTCGCGAGGCGGCCGCACAACGCCGATGACAAGGTCACCGCTGCGCAATTCGTAGCGGCGCAATTGAGCCTGCGAGACATAGACATCCTCCGGCCCAATTTGATAATTGGTGCGCAAAAAGCCAATGCCTTCTTGCAAGATTTCCAACACCCCGCCGCGTACTTCCTGGCCTTCTTTTTCGGCTTGCATCTGGCGGATGCGCAAAATCAGATTTTCTTTTTTCAGCCGCGAGGCGTTTGGCACTTCCAACTCTCTGGCAATTTCGCGCAAGGTTGCCAGAGGCGCTTTTTCGAGTTCGAGAATTTCCATTTATTCTCTTCCGTGATTGTGGGGGATGGGGTCAAGCCAGATCAACAGGTACAAAGTCCTGATTGATGGGTAAGGGAATTTTTATAAGGAGAAAAGGGGAAGAAAATCGTTTTGACGATCTGAACAAACCGATACGAATCAGCCCTGTCTCTGGCCTGAAAAAATTATAACATTCCCTTTCATGTGTTGCAAGCCGTTCGGGTAATGGATCAGACAACCTCCTCTCACGATCTTCCAGCCAGTGCTTGCAGAAAGACCTTTATGCTGAATGACTGTCCGGAAAGCAAATTTTGCGCTCGAAACATTCCCGATACAAGTCGGATGATGAATACCGCCGTGAGGGCCTGCAGCACGGCTGCCAGCCCCAGTTGCCAGATTGGTACCGGAGTGGCTGCCAGGCGGGTCATCATAGCCACGGGTGAGGTTAACGGGAACAGGCTCAAGCCGATTGAGAGCGCTGCATCGGGGCGGTGAATCAGCAGCGAAATAAACATGAGCGGGATGATCAGGGGTAGAATGACCAGAAAAGTGGCCTGTGAGGCTTCACGCAGATTGGGAACCAGTGCGCCTATGCCTGCCATCAGACCGGCAAAAATGGTATAGCCCAAAATGAAATAGAGAACGCCCCACCCGATGATGGCAGGCGGAATTTGAATGCCCTGAAGCGCAGTGAAGGTTCTTCCGCTAAATTGAAGGAGGATTAATGCCGAAACCAGCCATACAACCATCTGCAGCAGCCCAACCAAACCCAGCCCGATGATTTTACCCGTCATCATTTGCGAGGGAGTGACCGAGGTAAGCAAAATTTCCATGACCCGATTTTGTTTTTCGGTGGTGATGTTGCTGAGCAAGAGGGAGGCTGACCCTAAAATAAAGACATAAAAGAACAGGGTAATCCCATACGGCACAAAAAAGGTCAGCATGTCGTTTGGATCACGGGGTGGTTTTTCAGTAGCAATGAATTCAACCTTCAGGTTGAGTGGCTGAACGACACGATCGAGCAGTTGGGGTTTGTCTTTCAGCAGGTTGTAATGAATTAACCAATCCACCGGATAAGCATTGCCGCTGTCTTCCAGCAGGTTGATTTGTTGGGCGAAGAGGTCAATTTTGCCTGTTTCCAGATAGTCCCGTGATACGACATACAGCACTGCAATTTGACCTTCTTTGAGCGCTTGCAGTCCGTCACTTTCATTTGGATATGCCCGAACAATTTCGCCCAATTCTTCGGGTACCTCCAGAATGATGCCGCTATAATCCACAAAACCTTTTACCGGTGGTCGCTCGGGAAGGAGCAGGGATGTCAAATCGGGGCTGGGATTATTCCGTTGAAGGATGCCCACAATAAAAACTACGAGAAACCCCACCAGCGGTACCAGAATCAGGGTGAGGATGAAGGAACGGCTGCGTACGATGGTTTCGATTTCATGGGATAGGACAAGCCAGATTTTTTTCATTGAAATACCTCACCAGATCAGCGGGGACGGAGAATTTCTGCCAGGGTCAATTTTTTACCATAGCGGAGCATTCCCAGGCGGAACGCCCGGCTTGCCAGCCAGATGGATGCAGCAGCAGCAGCGAATAATAAGCCAACCGAAAGCCCGATTTGCCAGACCGGTAAATTGGTCAACATCGAGCGCAATGGTAGGGTCATGGGGGCTGTGAAAGGAAAGAAACTGAAGCCGATGGCAAGAGGGCCGTTGGGATTTTCCATGATGGCGGCAATGAACCAGAAGGGAATGGCAATCGGGAGACTGAAGAGACCGGCAATCTGTTGAGCTTCACGCGCTTCGGTGGCGGTTGCACCGACCATCGTCATCAGTGCTGCAATCATGATGAAAGCCGGCAAAAAGGTGAGTGTCATCAAACCAAAAAAGGAGAAACCAATCCCCGTTTCGCTCAGGTCGGGGAAGGCGCGAAAGGCAACTAAGGCTGCAACGCCGGCCATGACCAGCCAGAATAGCAGTTGTGTCAATCCCACGCTCAAATTGCCGAAAATTTTGCCGGCCATGAATTGATCTGTGGAGAGAGAGGTCACCACGATTTCCATGGTGCGGTTTTCCTTTTCTTCCACCACCGCCTGAAGCAAATAACCACCGCTGGTGTTGACCGCCAGCAGAAAGATCACGCCGGAGAAGATGGCAATTAGAAAACCGAAAGGGTTGCGGCTGTTGAATTTTTGGTCGCTATCAAAGGTTCGCAGGGTCAGCTCGGGTCCTTCCAGAATGCGGGTGCGGATGGTTGGGTTTTCGCTTTTCAACAGGTTTGCCAGCAGAAATTCTGAAAAATCGCGGTGAACCTCCGAATCAACCGCCTCTTTTGCGATCATCCTGACATTGCCGGTGGCAAGATAATCCGCCTGGATGATGTAGTATGCCTGTATCTTTCCATCTTCTAAAGCCTTGCCCGCTTCTGTTTCATCATTGAAGGTCAGAATTTTGACCCTCTCCGCAAAGAAACCACTGCCTTTGGATGGAAGCGGTTGGGCGTCCTTGAACAGACCGGACTGGTCAACATAACCAACCGGGCGGGTATCTTCACTCAAGACAGCCGCCAGGATACTGACTCCCATGATGACCGCCATAAAAAGCGGGATGGAAAGCAGCCCAAAAATAAACCGCTTACGCTTGACGTGGCGCAGGTATTCGTGTTTGAAAACAACCCAGAACTTGTTCATGAGACTTCTCCGCGGGCAGTGACCACTTGAATGAAAATCTCATCCAGTGTGGGCAGGGCGATTTCAAAGCGTTCCAGCGCAATGCCTTGATCTACCAGATTTTTCAGGATTGTCTGAGGGGTAATTTGATCCGCCAGATGCAGAATGTAGGCGGAGTTTTCGCGCTCAATGCGATTTACACCGGGAATTTGAGCAGGTAAATCGTTCAATGGATGCACAATGACTTCCTGGCCTGAATACTGGCGGCGGATATCGTTCAATTTTCCATAAAGCA
Source organism: Bellilinea sp. (assembly GCF_053501535.1). NCBI lineage: Bacteria > Bacillati > Chloroflexota > Anaerolineae > Anaerolineales > Anaerolineaceae > Bellilinea > Bellilinea sp. Next base: position 17,678 of record NZ_JBRCOK010000102.1, read on the forward strand.
TCACTTTTCCACGGTTGATTAACACCAGCCGGTCGCATAATTCTTCCACCTGATGCATCTGATGGCTGCACATGACAATGGTCTTGCCCTTGTCGCGTTCTTCACGCAATAAATCTTTAACCATTTGGGTGTTGACCGGGTCGAGTGCGCTGAAGGGTTCATCAATGATGATCAATTGCGGGTCATGAACGAGGGTGATAATGAGTTGCGCTTTCTGCTGCATGCCTTTGCTTAATTCTTTGACCTTCTTTTTCCGGTGATCGTACAGGTCAAAGCGTTTCATCATCTGTTCAACGCGGGCTGCAGCCTCCGCCGGTTTTAAACCTTTCAGGCGGGCCAAATAATTCAGGCAGGTTTCCAGGGTAATATCCTGATATAAACCTCGCTCTTCCGGCAGGTAACCGATGCGATTTTTCTTCTCTTCGCTCATTTTGCCGCCAAGGACTACAACTTCTCCGCTGTCGGGTTTGAAAATATCCAGAATGATGCGAATGGTGGTCGTCTTGCCGGCGCCATTCGGGCCAAGCAAGCCGAAGATTTCGCCCGGCTCAACTTCAAAAGAAACCTGATCAACCGCCTGTTGGCTGCCAAAGCGTTTGCTGATTTGATTGACTTGGATAGAGGTCATAAAAATTCCACCTTTGTGAGTCGACTGGACACAATATTGGATATGATATTTACGCAAGTTTGCTGCGTTTCGTTTCACTGAGATAGCAGTAAGCGTAGAAAATTATAACAAGTAAAAAAGGCAAAACGCCGGACTCAAGCGTTTTGCCTTTTTGTTAAGATTTCTTCAACCCAATTTATTCTTTTTCGTAAGGGATACCATCGGCAGCCGGCACATGACCTTTACCGATCACACCAGCCAGCACTATCATTGTGGCGATGTAGGGCAGCATTAGCAGGAACTGAGACGGAATGGCAATTCCCAGAATTGCCATGCGCGAAGCCAGTGAGTCGGCAAAGCCGAACAGTAAACCGGCGGCAAAACCACCTGTGGGGATCCAGTTGCCAAAGATCATGGCTGCCAGACCAATGAAGCCGCGACCGGCGGTCATCACTTCGTCAAAGCGGCCGGCGGAACCTAAGGTAAAGTAGGCTCCCGCAAAGCCGGCCATCATGCCGCCCAATATGACCGAGGTATAGCGGGTTTTGAAAACGTCAATGCCCAATGTGTCGGCAGCTTTGGGGTGCTCACCCACGGCGCGCACCCGCAGCCCCCAGCGTGTCTGAAAAAGGGCAATTTGCAGGATAATGATGAAAATGAACATTGCAAAGACGAACAGGTTGTTGACGAAGAAAATCTCGCCGATCACAGGAATATCTGCCAGCAGTGGAATGGCGATGGCCCCAAAGGTAGGTGGCGTATTTAATGCTGGATAAACCTGCAAAAACTTTGCCGAGATGTAAGAGGTCAAACCGGTGGCAAAAATATTGATGACCGTGCCGGAGATAATCTGGTTGGTTTTGTACTTGATCGAAAAGATGCCGTGCACAAATGCCAGCAAAGCACCCGTTAAGACCGCGGCGAACAATCCAATCCAGGCATTTTGAGTAATGCTGCCTACCAGCGCTGAAACCATCGCACCGCTCAGCATCATGCCTTCGATGGCGATGTTGACCACTCCTGATCGCTCACAGAGTATGCCAGAAAGAGCACCTAAGGTAATTGGAACGGCTTTGCTCAAGGTGGTATTGAACAAACCTACCAGATTGAGCGATTTGCCGGCGGTTGCCCAGACCAGGAAGCCAAAGACAAATATTCCCACGACTACCGCCAAAACCGCGTTGGTGTATTTTTTGAAGCCACGCGATAGTTGAATGCCGCCCAGAATGGCGCACACAACGGCTAAGACATACAACGTGTTCAGAGCTGGCAGGTTCCATGGATCGAGTTGGGTTTTTGCCTGAAAGGTACTCAGGCCAAAACTGGCGATGGCGTTGCCATCTACCGAGCGGGCAAAAAAGAACCAGATGGAAAGCGCCAACACAAGGAAAAACACACCCATCACGCGCTGGCGGACGGGAGATTCGCGGACAAAGGTTTTATGGAACATCTGGCTGTTGGTTGTTGTTGCCATATTCGATTAACCTCCCCACCCACGAATGGTTACACCCGCTTCCTCGACGGTTGGCTTACGCAGGCGGTAAATGGTGCGGATGATTGCCGGGGCGGCAATAAAGGCCAGGATGACGGCTTGCAAAATGGAAATAATGTCGTTGGGAATACCGGCAGTCAATTGCATTCTTGTGGCACCGCTTCTCAGGGTGCCAAATAGCAGGGAAGCAAGTACCACTCCAAGCGGGTGGTTATTCCCCAACAGTGCCAGGGCGATACTGTCAAAACCATAACCGGAAGAGAATGCCATTGCCAGATTGCGATTGACGCCCAGTACCTCGTTAGCGCCGGCTAAACCGGCCAATGCGCCCGAAAGGCTCATCGCCAGAACAATGTTTTTGGTGACGTTCATGCCGGCGTACTTGGCAGCATTGGGGTTGGTTCCTACTGTACGCAATTCAAACCCCCAGGTGGTTTTGAACAGGTACCAGTAGACGAGGTAAGCAATTCCCAAAGCGATGAAGAAGCCAAGGTGGAATCGAATCGGGTCTGGGAAAAAGCGTGGCAGCCAGGCGCTGGGCAAAATCTCCGGGCTGACCGGGTTGAAGGAGCCGGGGCGTTTCATTGGGCCGGTCAGCAAAAAATCGCTTAGCCGGAAGGCGATGTAATTCATCATGATGGTGTTGATTACCTCATGTCCGCCGGTTTTGGCTTTTAACCAGCCGGGTATGAAGCCCCAGAAGGCGCCGCCGGCTGCCCCGGCTAACAGCGCCAGCGGAACATGAATGATTGCCGGCAGGCCGGTGACCGAGTAACCCACAAAAGTTGCCGTTATCGCGCCGATGAAAATTTGACCCTCGGCGCCGATATTGAACACACCAGCACGAAAACCCAGCGCAACAGCCAACCCCGCAAAAATGTAGGGTGTGGAGGTAACCAGGCTTTCCAGGAAGGGGTTGAAAGCACGGCGGATTTGCAGTTCATCACCGGATTGAAGGGCGGCAATCATGCGCGCCGGATCGCCAAATGCGCCGGTAAATAGGCCCGAGTAAGCTTTAGAAACGGCATCCCATGCGGCTGCCAGTCCTGCGCCAAACGATTGCCCAAAAGCGGCGTAAACCTGTTCGGTGGTGAGAATGATAAAAATCCCGCCAATGATCAGGCCGGTGATTACCGCAAGGAGGGGAATCAAAATGGTTTGACTGATTCCACCTCTTTTCTTGTCGTCTTTTTTGGGTGGTTTAAATTGATTATTTAATTCTTCGAGAAAAATCTGTCCAACACCGGGTTTTTTGGGTTCTTCGGAATTGCTGGTCAATTCGCACCCCCGATCTTTTCAGATTGTGCGGCTTTTTTCTGAATTTGCTGACGGGCGTCTTCCAGTGGCACACCAGCCATGAGAAGGCCGATCAGTTCTTTGCTGGCTTCCTCGGCAGAGACCGTGGCTGTGATTTTGCCGCGGTACATCACGGCGATGCGGTCCGACAATTGCATAATCTCATCCAGTTCGGTAGAAACCAGTAATACGGCTACCCCTTCATCTCGCCGTTTGAGGATTTGGGAATGAATGTATTCAATTGAACCAACATCCAAACCGCGGGTAGGTTGGGCAGCCACCAGTAAGTGGATGGGACGGGAAAGCTCGCGGGCGACAATCACTTTTTGCTGGTTCCCTCCCGAAAGTGAACCGGCCGGTGTGAAGATAGAAGGCGTGCGGATGTCGAATTCCTCCACTAGCCGGGTGGCATTCTGCATCACATAGTCCCATTGAATGATTGCGCCTTTAGCAAATGGAGGCAGGTAGTAGGTGCACAGCATCAGGTTTTCCATTACCGGGAAGGGCAATACCAAACCGTCTCGCTGCCGGTCTTCAGGTACGTGAGCGGTGCCGGCTTCGGTGAATTTGCGCGGGATGGCGTGGGTGACATCTTTGCCCATCAGGAAGACTTTGCCATCTTCTACATCTCGCATTCCGGTAACGGCTTCCACCAGCTCGGTTTGACCGTTGCCCTGAACACCGGCAATGCCCAAAATTTCACCTTCGCGCACTTCAAAGGAAACATCATCCACCGCAACCTGATGAGTATCATCCGTGACAATCAGGTTTTCGACTTTGAGGATGGTTTCTTTGGGTCTGGGGGGTTCTTTTTCCAGTTCCAGTTTGACTTCTCGCCCAACCATCATGGTTGCCAGTTTGCTTTGGTCCGCTTCGGAAGGAAGGACGGAGCCGATCACCCTGCCGCGGCGGATGACGGTGATAATGTCGGCAACCTGCAGTACTTCACGCAGTTTATGAGTAATGAAGATAATGGACTTGCCCTGAGCCGTAAGGGAGTGCATGATTTCAAACAATTCATCGGCTTCCTGCGGGGTCAGTACGGCGGTTGGTTCGTCGAAGATGAGGATGTTAGCGTTTCGATACAGCAACTTGATAATTTCCACCCGCTGCTGAACGCCGACCGGCAAGTCCTTGATGTAACTATCCGGGTTGACTTCCAGGCCATATTGAGATGAGATTTCGCGAATGCGTTTGGCGGCTGCTTCGCGGTCCAGAAACCCGCCGGTTTTAAGACTTTCTTCCCCCAGCATCACGTTTTCGGTAACGGTGAAGACGGGGATGAGCATAAAGTGCTGGTGTACCATGCCAATGCCGCGGGCAATGGCATCCGAAGGGGAATGCACGTGAAACGGCTCGCCGTTGACAAAAATTTCTCCTTCATCCGGCTTGTAAAGGCCGTAGAGGATGTTCATTAAGGTTGTTTTTCCGGCACCGTTTTCCCCTAAAAGTGCGTGGATAGTCCCCTGTTCAAGCGTTAAGTCAATATGATCGTTGGCCAGTACACCGGGGAAGCGTTTGGTAATCCCACGAAGTTCCAGTACAGGTGTCATATTTTTCTCCGGGGGTGCAAAAAAGTCCCAGACAGGGAAAGATTTTGGATAAGGTATTTTACCATAAGGAGAGGGGACAGATTTCCCGAAAGGGTATGATTTTCAGCGAATTTTGTTGACGGACTTGCAAGGGCGTGATAAAATTTTGGGCGCGGGCGTGTAGCTCAATGGTAGAGCAGTGGCCTTTTAAGCCATTGGTTCAGGGTTCGAGCCCCTGCACGCTCACTTTTTTATTTGGTTCAGGGTCCCCGGAAGGGGATGCTATTCGAGCCCCTGTCATAAAACCAACCAGGATGGCAACCTGCTGGAATTTACTTCTTCTTCCGCGAGAAGAAAACCGCCAGTGCCGTTCCGGTAAGACCAAGCCCGACAAAAAGGAACAACAGGGTCGGAGAATTTTCAGAAGTTTCGCTTTCTACCGGGGTCGGGGTAGCCAATACCAGAGTAGCCGTCGGGCTGAGCGTTGGCGTGGGGGGAATGGG
>NZ_JBRCOK010000103.1:0-5078 GCF_053501535.1 Bellilinea sp.
GGGGTTGAATCTGTTCATAAACCTGCGCGGCGGTCAAATGACCGGGCGCATGGGCGTTCAATACATCCAGAATGGCCGCATCAACCGAAGAGGCTCTCATGCTTCCTTTTTACTCGTAATGCTAATATTTGCATTTGCAAATTTTGGTTTATAATAACACTACTCCCTTTTCTCAATTCTATCAAATTTGCGAGGTTTTTGTCATGCTTTACAGTCCCCAACCCATGCACATCCCCGATGGATTCCTCTCCCTGCCGGTTTCGCTGGCGCTCTGGCTGATTTCCATCCTCCTCATTGGCAGTGCCGTTCGTCGGCTGGAAAAGACCCTCTCCGAACGGGAAGTGCCGTTGATGGGCGTGCTGGCAGCCGCCATTTTTGCCGGCCAAATGCTGAACTTCACCGTCACCGGCGGCACCTCCGGTCATCTGCTTGGCGCTGCCCTGGCAACCATTCTGCTCGGCCCCTACCCCGCCATGCTGGTGATGACCTCCGTGGTCAGCGTTCAGGCGCTGCTCTTTCAGGATGGCGGGCTGGTGGTAATGGGCGCCAACCTGTTCAACATGGCCATTGTCGGCGTGTGGAGCGCTTACGCCGTTTTTTCGCTCGTCCGCCGTCTGGCAGGCAAGGCGCGCTGGGGTTTGTTCGCCGGCGGGTTTGCCGCGGCGTGGAGTTCCATCTTTCTGGCAGCGCTGGCCTGCGCTTTGGAACTGGCCCTTTCGGGCACCTCGCCCGCCAATCTGGCTGTGCCGGCGATGGGCGGCATCCATGCGCTGATCGGCATCGGCGAGGGGCTGATCACCATCGGCGCGCTGGGCTTCCTTTACGCTGCGCGGCCCGATTTGTTGAGCAGTGAAAACCGCCAGCAAGCCCTCAACCGCACTGTATGGCTGGGCGGCGGCATCATTGCCGTGCTGCTCACCGTTTTTTCGCCGCTGGCATCCAGCCATCCCGACGGACTGGAATGGGTTGCCGAACAGTTGCAGTTCATTGAAAGCGCCCGCCCACCGTTTTACGAAATCATCCCCGATTACCTTGTACCGGGCATACCCAATGAAGCCCTGGCGACCATTGCGGCGGGCATCCTTGGGCTGGTGGTTGTCACGCTGGCAGCCATGTCCGCCGGGTTGCTGCGCCGGCGCACCCAGGGTTGATGGACGAAATTCAGGTTGCCCTGCGGAAAGAAGAAAGCGGTCTATACCGTTTGGACGGCCGGGTGAAAGTCACTCTGACGCTGGGCTTGATTGTGACCAGCGCGCTGCTGCCCAACCGTCCCGGCGGGGCTTATCTGCTGCTGCTCAGCGCGCTCTGGGCGGCGGCGCTGCTCAGTGGGGTACCACTCGCCAAGTTGATTCGGCGCGGCTGGCTGGCCCTGCCGTTTGGGCTGGCTGCCCTGCCGTTAGCTTTTACCACCCCCGGCACACCCCTTTTGACCTTGCCTGTGGGAAACGGCCTGACCCTGACCGCAGCCGGTTTGATGCGCTTTGCTGCCGTTCTGCTCAAAGCCTGGATTTCACTGCAGGCCGCCGCCTTGCTGACGCTCACGACTTCCATCCCTTCCATTCTCCTCGCCCTGCGCGCTCTGAAAGTCCCGCGCCTGCTCATCACCGTCATTGCCCTGATGAGCCGCTACCTGTTCGTCTTCGGTGAAACCGCACGCCAGCTGCTGCAGGCGCGTGAGGCGCGCAGCAGCCGCGCCGATGGCAGCCGCCGGGCGGGCGGCAGCCTGCTGTGGCGGGCGCGGGTGGCCGGCGGCATGGCGGGCAGTCTTTTCCTGCGTTCCTTTGAACGGGCTGAACGGGTGTATGCCGCCATGCTGGCGCGCGGCTATGACGGCGAAATTCGCAGTCTGCCGCAGCCGGCACTCTCCAGCGGCTCCTACCGCTTGCTGGCCGGCGGACTGCTCTTTTACCTGCTGGTGGGGTTGTTTGGCTGGCTGACCACGGGAGGCGGGCGTTGAATCCCATTCTCGAAGTCCACAACCTGACCTACACCTACCCGGATGGAAGGCTGGCACTGAATGGCGTTTCGCTGCGGATATGGCCCGGCGAACGGGTAGCCCTGACCGGCCCCAACGGCGCAGGGAAATCCACCCTGCTGCTGGCACTGGCCGGCATTCTGCACGCCGAGGGCAGCATTCTGGTAGAAGGCATCCCGCTCAGCCATGCCAGCCTGCCGCGTCTGCGCGCCCGCCTGGGACTGGTGTTTCAATCGCCGGAAGACCAGCTGTTCTCCCCCACCGTGTTTGAGGATGTGGCTTACGCCCCTTTGTACCAGGGGCTGACCCCTGCGGAAATTACTGCGCGAGCCAGCGAAGCCCTCGCTGCGGTCGGGATGCAGGCATTTGCAGCCCGTATGCCGCACCATCTCAGCATGGGGGAAAAGAAACGGGTTGCGATTGCCACCGTGCTGGCGATGAGACCCGCCATGCTGCTGTTCGATGAACCCAGCGCCGGGCTTGACCCGCGCGCGCGGCGTGAATTAATCCACTTGCTGGAGCAGTTGCCGCAAACCCTGCTGATCGCCACACATGATTTGAATCTGGTTCAGCACATCTGCCCGCGCATGCTGATTCTGGACGAAGGGCGGCTGGTTGCGGACGGTAAAACCGAACATCTCCTGGCGGATGAGGGGTTACTGGTGGCTCACGGCCTGGCCTGACCGGTATGCCTTTCGACCACCTCGCGCAGGGTCGGATCAATCTGGTTGAGCACGGCGGGAATCTGCTCCAGAGGGACATAATATTGCAGCGCCTGCCAGAAGGCATCCTCAAGGATGAAGCGGGCAAAACGCCATTCACCGCTGACCGGCAGCGGCTGGGCAATCGGAATCCACTGTAATGCAGTCCCCCAGGCAGGGTATTTTTGACGCATGTCTTCCTGAGCCAGGTTTGCCGAAGCGGCTCCCAAGGGTAAGCCGCCGCCGGATTGCAGGAGGGCCGCCTGCACCTCCGGCTGGGTCATCCAGCGGATGAACAGCCAGGCGGCCAGTTCGCGTTCGGGCTGGCTGCGCAGAATGCCGTAGGACAGGCCGCCAACCACCACCACTGGCCGGTCACTGACCGGGAAGGGCAGCGCCATCCAGACATCCTGGCTGCCCAAACGCTGCAGGGTTGCGGTGAGAACCGGGATATCCAGCAGGGATGCCGAAAAGTACAACGCCCGGCGGGTGGCAAAGGCTTCTTCCGGGGGGATGCGTCCGAAGAAAGCGCAGCCCTCATCCACCATGCCGCGCAAAAACTCGCCTGCTTGCAGGGTTTGCGGATGATTGAACGACAGGCGCACCGGCTCGCCTCGCAAGGGATTGTTCAACCCAAAGGACTTTAACCACGCGTAAATCGTCCAGCCGTCAGTATCCACCATCCAGCCGCCAGTGCCGTCGTTGCTGCCGGTGCGGTCGGTGTTGTTGGCGCGCGCAGCCGTGCAGGCATGTTGACGAAACTCATCCAGGGTTTCCGGCGGACGGCTAAAACCCAGTTCAGAAGCCCAGCTCAGGTTGTAGAAAAAGACGCGCGCCGTGCGCAGCGCGGGAATGCCCAGCTGCTGACCCTCCGCCTGATCCTGCTGCCAGAAGGCCAGCGGATAATCGGCGCGACGCGCCTCACTCAACCCCCAGCGCGGGTCGAGCAAAAAGTCGTTCAACGGACGAATGCGGTTGCCGTGGGCGTGCCAGAAAAGCAAGTTCTCCGACGGGGCAATGATCAGATCGGCAATCGGCTCAGCCGAAGGCGAATTTTCCATCCGCTGCGCCAGCACCATACTCGACCCGCTCGATTCGGCCCGTACGCGAATGCCCCACTCATTGCCTTGATTGAAATCACGCACGGCATTTTCCAGCGCGGCAGCCAGGCTGCCCGTCCAGGGGTGCAACAGGCGGATTTCCAGCCCGCGCAAGTCATCCAGCGCGTCCGGCGTGGCTGTCTGCTCCGGTTGAGGCGCAGCCGTTGGTATCAGCGTTGGCAGCACCGCGCGGGTGCGGGTTGTTTGCGGAGCTGCCTCGTCAGCCTGCGGCGGCAAAATCGGTGAGCAGGCGCCCAGCAGCAAGCCGAACACAAGCATAACCAGCCAGAGGCAAGGCATGGGAAATGGAATTTTCTCAAGAATACGGCGAGGCAGTCGGCTCATCAATCAAAATCGGTGGGCAGATGTGGGTTGCGGTAATGCTCAAACAGGCGTTGAATTTCGGGCAAGGTGGTGCGCGCCACCGAAAGCGGCGGAATTTCATCCTCACCAAAAAAGGCTGCGCCGCCGGTTTCAATGCTCTCGGCCGGCTGCCCGCCGGTCAGTTCGCAGATGAAGAAGAGTTTATACAGGTGAAAGATGTAAGGCGGATGACCGTTCTTGGGGGCGTTGCGGTCCACCAGCATGGCCAGCTTGACGGCATGGCAGCGGTAACCCGATTCTTCAAACACTTCGCGCTCTACCGCGCTGCGCGGCGATTCGCCTACATCCACCCAGCCGCCGGGCAGCGTCCAGCCGCCGTCGGCTTTTTCCAGCACCATCAGCAGTTTGCCATCCTGAAACACGGCCCCGCGCGCATCCAGTTTGGGAGTGGCATAGCCCGCTTCAGCGGCAAATACGCGCTCCAGCGTTTCAAAATCGCTCTGCCCGTAGGCAGCCATGATTTGAGCGGCCAGATTCCGCAGCGCACGAAAGCGCTCAATGTCGAACGGATTGGTCGAGTACGCCAGTCCATCCTGTGCCAGAGCCTGAATCTGCTGTACCCAGCCCAGCCAGCGAGGTTCGGTCATCGAAAACCCTTTTCCGAGTGGATTGGGGGTAATTGTAACATGCCTGCTGGCTAAAATAGCGGCGTAAACTTCTACAAAGGCCGCTTCATCACCACAATGTATTCTTGGGTCATGGTGTCATCTAGCTTTCCCGCCCTGTTTGATGGACTATTTTTTGAAGGCATTCTCTTATTCGGAATTTGACGCATGTAAGTATGAACATGCACAAATCCATTTTCTTCAAAAAAATTGCGAATGGCTATATCAGTCGGAAGAATCACTCCCTTGACCTTACGATTGCCAACCACATAACAAGCATATCCGCCTTTTCGAATGGTTTGGGCAACATGGG
>NZ_JBRCOK010000104.1:0-7482 GCF_053501535.1 Bellilinea sp.
CTTCAAACCAGGCATATTCGCGCCCGAAGAGGGTGGCGTAAGGTTGAATGGGACTTTTTCCAAAGTACGGCGGGCGTCCCTGTTTTTGTAAGGTTTCCACAAAGGCGCTGTCTCCAATTTTTTGAGCGTGACTCAGGACGATGTCGTAGATCATCTGGTCAGTTTGGCGCAGGTTGACCATTTGAGCCGTGCCGACATAGGCGTGAAACAGATCCGGGCGGGCCTGCACCGCGCGAACTCCGATAATTGTCCCCCAGGAATGCCCGACCAGATAGATTTTCTCTTCGTCAAAACGCTGACGCAGCCAGTCGGTCAGTTCGATCAGGTCGCTGACATATTGTTCAAGGCTTAATCTGGCGGGTGGGTAGTAAGCGGGGTAGGATTTTCCGCAGCCGCGTTGTTCCCAGATGACCACCACAAAGTGTTTTTCCAGTTCCCTGTTGAAGCGCAGCACCCGGCCGGCTTCACTGCCACCCGGCCCGCCGGAGAGAAAGAGTAAAACCGGTTTGGTAATGTCATTACCGCGGATGATCAGCCACTGGTCAGTTCCGCCCAGTTTAACTTTTTCCAGCGCGGCAATGCTGCCGGGCAGCGGCTTGCCGTCTGCGCCGAGGATGGCGGGAGTGCGAGCCGTCCATTGCGAACCCAGCAAAAAGGCTGCCAGCAAGACGAGCATGACGAACAGGAAAATCATATTGCCTCCGATTGGACGGTTAAGTTTGTTTTGCGATTTGGACAATAACCTTTGAATGGCTTGGATGATCAGAAGAATACCAGCCAGCAAGGTGATTAACAACATCATCCCAAGAATGATAGTTTCAAGGTAAACGGTGGTTTGATCGGGTAAAAGCGGGCGCAGCAGCCCAAAATAAGCGGCCAGAATGGCGAGCGAAGCGAGTAACGCCCATCCGGTTTTGGAAATTTTTACAGGAGCATTCATTGTTCTTTCCTTTCATTGGTTGAAACGTTTGAATCGGGGAAGGACTGGACGGCGATGAGTTCGATACCAAGGTCAAAGATGCGATTGAGTACACCGTGCAAACCTGACTGGTCGAGGAGACCGCAGATGAGGGTCACTTCCCGATCCGTCAACTGGGTGAGGGTCAAGCCGTCAAACCAGCTCAGCCAGCGGTCGTCCAACTGTCCCTTGACCTGGATGGAATAAAGCAGCGGGCGGGCAGAAGGGGTCATTTCTTGCCTACTCAAAAGAAGCCAGCAAGGCATTAAGGGTGTCTTCGTTCCAGTGGGTAAGCGGTTCAGAATAAACCAGCAGAGCCGGCCCGCCGCTACCCGTAAACTGCACCATTGCCTGACGATAGCGGAGGTGGTCACCGTTGATGCCCTGGCTGAGGATGAGGGTGGCCGGCTCTCCCCGGATGATCACCGGGCGGTTTTCCAGCACGGTGGTGCGTTGTTTGGGGTCGCTTGCACCCGGCAGCAGATCGTTCAATACGGCGGAGAGTCTGGATTCGTCCTGTTCGTTTTGTGATTGAATCAGGTACAGGTGGCTTTGCGGGCTGTTTCCGCTGAAGGAAACCAGTGTATATTCCTTGAACTCAACGGTTACTTCCGGCTCAAAACCGGCGTGCGGCTGAAAGCCCGAAATCGTTTCGGCTGCCTGCCAGATTTCCTCGTCCTGCGTACTGAATGAAGCCTTGCTGCCGCAGGCTGCCAGTAAAAAGGCTAAGAGGCTGATTGTGAAAGTTTTGATTTTCATGGTTTCTCCTGACTTACTCAAAAATCTTTTTTAAACTCGACAATCTCAGTGTAGCCGGTTGGGCTGGTTTTGTCCCCTATCCCCGGATAGGTTTGGCGGATAGGTTAAAGCAAAACAAGCCGGCTGAGCGGCTTGATGAACGCAGATCTGACTTTTTACAAACCCAAATTACGGGCGCGGATGATCGCCTGAGCGCGGTTATTGACCCCCAGTTTTTGCAGAACGTTGTGGACATGCCACTTGGCAGTTCCCACGCTGATCACCAGTTCTTCAGCAATTTCCTGATTGGATTTGCCTGCTGCGATTAATCTCAGCACACGGATTTCCTGCTCGCTGAGTTGATCGAGCAATTTGTCCCCTTCTGTTGCTTTTGGCTTTTGAGCCTCACGGCCGCGTTCCAGTAAAACGTCCACAAACTGGGGGGCTGCCGATCGGGTTTTGGTCAGCAAATTGATCAGCGTTCGACCCTCGCTCAAAAACGGGCGGGCATGACTTTGCGGGGCTGCCAGCCGCAGGGCTTTTACCAGCCATTCCAGTGCCATGTCTAGCTGATGGTTTGCATAAGAATGGTTTGCCAGCAAGACCATCCCCTCGATTTGGGCTGGTTTTCTGCCGTTGTGGCTTGCCTGTTGGAGGATTTGCTGAGTTGCGGAGAGGAATAAATCCTCGTAACCGCTCGCCAGCAGAATGCCGGCTGCACAAAGTGCCTCAAAATCACCGCTGGCAGACGAGGACTGACTCAGCCAATCTTTTGCCCAGCGGATGGCTGCTTCGGTTTGCCCGGCTTGCATCTTCAAGCGAGCCTGATAGGCGCTTGCCAGCTGCAGGATGGGATGGGATGGACGATCGGCCAGCAGCCGGAAGATTTCATCGAGTGCATCTTGCGCGGCGGTTTGATTCGCTTGCATTTCCCGTAAGCGGGCAAGGTGGGCCAACCCAATGACCAGATCCTCACGGATGCCCCCCCGCCGCGACAGGGCAATACCTTCCGTGAGGAGAGATTCTGCACGGTTAATTTCCCAGCGTTCCAATGCGATTCCTCCCAGCAGGGATAGTGCCCACCCCTGCGGCGGCAGGCGCTGATTTCCGGCAGCTTGAACGGCCTTCTGACAGAGTTCTTCCGCTTCATTCAAATTACCGAGTTGAAAGTGTACCTGAGCAGCAGCACACAGGCCGTGAATCGCCAGAAAGAGAACGCCGGCAGCCTGCGCGGACTGGCTGGCCTGCAGGTAACAGGCAATCGCGGCCTGGCTTTCTTGCAGCGAAGCGTGGGCCATGCCAAGAGCATACAGCGCCCGGGCCTGCAGCAAGTGCTGGTCGGCCGGCAGAGTTTGACGGGCAAAAGTGATTTGCTGAATTGCCTCCGTAGCATTGCCGCAAGCGGAAGCGATTGACCCACGGTACAGGGCGAGCATCCCGCGCAGGTGATTCTGGCGGGCCGGGTCGCTTTCAGGCGAACTGCCGAGTTTGCTTTCAACCTTCGCGAGCAGATTCTCGGCCTCTTCAAACCGACCTGCCAGATAGTAAACTCGGGAGGCATTCAGGCTCAGGAGGGAACGCTGCTCGAATACCTCCGCTGGCAGCCGTTCCAACCATCCCAGCCACTCGATCAGGTTACCGCCTGACCAGGTTTCATCCCGGTTCAGCGCCTCTTCGATGATTTGGGCGGCAAAAGCCAGCTCACTGCTGAGCAGTGCGTAGCGCACAGCCAGCTCGCTGTGATGGTGATCGGCGTGCCAGCGGGCAGCTTTGCGGTATAACTCCGTCCGCTCGTTGAAACTGAGCAGACTTTGAAGGTAATCGGCAAACAGGTGGTGATAGCGGTACCACTGACGCCGGTCGTCAAGGGGAATCAGGAACAGATTGGCTTGTTCGATGCGTGCAATCAGTGTTTCGGCATCCTCGCGTCCGGTCAAGGCGCTGCACAAACTGGCGTTGAAATGGCTCAGGGGGCTGGTCTGAATGAGAAAGGTGCGCAAATCTGCATCCTGTTGTTTGAGCACTTCTTCTGCCAGATAATCCAGGATAAAGCGGTGGCTGCCGCGGAAACTTTCCAGAAAAGCGGCGGGGTCGGCGTGATGTTGCATGGCAAGCGCCGCCAGTTGCAGGCCGACCGCCCAGCCTTCGGTGCGTTCTTCCAGCGCCAGCAAATTTTCGGGCGTGAGGGCAATTTGGGCAATTTGCTCAAAGAAACGGCGCATTTCCTCATTGGTAAAGCGTAGATCGCTGGCGCGAATTTCGGTCAATTGGGCACGGGCGCGCAGACGTGCCAAAGGCAGGGGTGGGTCAGCGCGGGTAATGAGAACCAGATGCAGGGCAGGCGGCTGGTGGTCAATCAGATACTCCAGCGCTTGCTGAATTTGGGGGTGGCTGAGCCATTGCGCATCGTCCAGAACCAGCAAACCGCTTTGCGGCATTGTGCTCAGGCGGTTGAGGATTTCATCCATCAGTTCCGGCAGGGGCGGCAGGTTTCCGGACTCTATAAGGGGCGAGAATTGGGCAAAGAGGGATGGATCAAGGGCTTGAAGGGCGGCCAGCCAGTAGCGCAGGAAACGGTTGGGCTGGTTATCGTCTTCTTCCAACCCGAGCCAGCCAACTTTGACTCTGTCACCCAGAGAGGCCATCCATTCGGCGACCAGCGTGCTCTTGCCATAACCGGCCGGGGCGCAAACCAGGGTCAGGCGGCGGCCTTCCTGCAAGGCGTGGTTCAATTTCTCCACCAGTCGTGGCCGGCGCACGGCATTCACCCGCAGCGGTGGGGGATGCAGTTTGGTGGCCAACAGAGCAGGGGGCATATGTGTAGTTTATTCCAGGATGGTTCCAATTTCCAGCACGGCCTCGCCGTTCAGGCGGCTGTATTTGAGGTCGAGCAGGGCTTCGTTGGCGTCTTCCAGCGGGTAGGTGACCGTGTCCGGCTGCAGGGGAATTTTGACTGCCAGTTCGAGCAGTTCCTTGCCGTCCTGGTGGGTGGCATTCGCCACACTGGTCAGCACCCGTTCGCCGTAGATCAGGTGGTAGGGCATCTCCGGAATCGGGCTGGCGTGCACCGCATTGACCGCCAGTACACCGCCGGGTCGCAGGGCAGCCAGCCCCAGCGGGATGATTTCTCCGGCCGGCGCAAAACTGACGGCGCGGTCCAGCGGCAGGGGCGGGGTTTGATCGGGTGCGCCGACCCATGCTGCACCGAGGGCTTCGGCGTGGCGCTGGTGGTTGCGCGAGCGGGTGAACACAAACACCTCACACCCCCAGTAGCGGGCAATTTGTATGGCTAAATGGGCGCTGGCGCCAAAGCCGTAAAGCCCCAGCCGTTCACCGGGCTGCAGGCCGCTTTTACGCAGGGCGCGGTAGCCGATGATGCCCGCGCAGAGCAAAGGGGCTGCCTGCCGTTCGGAAAGTTCGGCCGGCAGGGGGTAAACAAAACCGGCTTCCGCTACCATCCACTCCGCATAACCGCCGTTAAAATGAAAACCGGTAAAGCGTGCCTGTGGGCAGAGGTTCTCCTCGCCGCGCATACAAAAGGCGCACTTGCCGCAGGTCTTGCCCAGCCAGGCCGCCCCAACCCGCTGGCCGATTTCCAATCCCTGTACATCTTCACCGAGCATTTCCACAATGCCCACCACCTGATGCCCGGGGATGATGGGGTAATGCGGCGGGGTCAGTTCACCTTCGCAGATGTGCAGGTCGGTGCGGCACACGCCGCAGACCTGCACCCGCAGCAGCACCTGTCCGCTGGCGGGCTGGGGCACGTTTAAATCTACCGGTTGGAGCGGCAGTTCCTCTACCGGGGCCGGTTTGAACAGTTGCATGGCTTGCATCGGGCTTACCTCCGTTGGTCATGGATTATCCACACGGTTTATCCAAAATCTTATCACGATTCTTTTATGGATGGGTTTGGAGCAGCCAACGACTGAAATTAAGAGCAGAGAGTGATCTTGATTCACTCGGGCTGCTGAAATTAGGGGATAAGGGCTTACTCAAAGTTGAAAATGGTCAAACAGCAGCCGGCGGGTGCTGACCGATGTCTGTTCGGAGTCATCCACTGACGCGTCAAATCGAGCGATTTTGCCCCCTCCTGAGCCTCCCCCAATATCGCTTTGGCGATATTGGGGGAGGAGGGAGGGGGTTCATTTTGCCACAATTCAAGTTTCAATACAAAGTTTTATGGTTGTCAATGAACTTTGAGAAAGCCATATAGGGGATTGTCATTTATTTCGTTTTTGCTAAAATCATTGTAAGATCTTCTCTTCGTTCGGGGGTCAAGCGATGGAGTTAATCGTCAATTTGAGAGAGAGGTTAAAAAATCTTTCCCCTTTCATATGGGAATGGTTATTGATCATTGCCTGGGCGATTTGGATTGGAAGAAATTACCTTGATCCAAATCCACGTGTGTGGCCGTGGGGAGCAGAGTTCCCGATGGTGGTTTCGCCGAATTACATCTGGACGCTTCTGAGCCGTTGCGGAGATTGCGTTTTTTGGAACGGTATGATCAACGGTGGGTATCCGGCGTTTGCTGAACTGCACGGGGCGCTTTTGCACCCAATTACGATTCTCACCACCCTGCTTCAAGGGCCGATCAACGGCGTCAAGACCAATCTGATTCTCCATTTAGCACTGGCCGGTTTTGCACAATGGTGGCTTGCTCGAAGTCTGAACTTAAGCCTGGTGCCGCGCTTATGGAGCGCAATGATGGCAGTTGCGGGTGGGCATCTGGCGGGGCGGATGGAAATGGGGTTGTTCCCGCTGGTCATGTCAACAGCGAGCGCTTCCCTGGTTCTTGCGGCCGGTTTGGATCTGGTCGTGAAAAAGAACAACCGTGCAGTAGTGGGGTTGGGATTGTGTTTGGCATTGCTTTTACTTTCCGGTCAGGGTTACCTGCAAATCGGCACGCTGGTCACCCTGCTGCCCGCCTTTCTGATCTTTTTACTGGATGGCCGTTTTCGTTTCAATGCCCTGACCGGTAAATTTATTCTTGCTGGATTGCTGGCTGTTTTGCTTAGCGCAACCTTTTTGCTGCCGTTTCTCCGTTTTTATCCGCAGTTTGTCAAGGATATTGATCCCTATTTTTCCTCGACTCAACCATTGGAGTATTTGCCGCTTAATTTGGTGATTAGAGATGAAAGTTTCTTCCGCATTCAAACCCTTGGAAAGCAACCTTTTCCATACATTTATACCAACTATGTAGGCTGGGTCGCAGTCGCGCTTGCCTTGGGACGGCTGTTTCACCCACCGTCCAGTGATAAACGACGGCTGTACTTCTACTTTTTAACCGCACTTGTCCTTGTTTTTCTGGCCGCCAGCGCGATCAGTCTCAAGGCGGTTTTTTCTTTTGCTCCCGAATTTTTGAATGGAATCCGTAACCCTTCTTTAATCGCTGGTTTGTCCGTTCCACTGGTTCTGGCTCTGGCAGCCTGGGCGCTGGATGATTTGTTTTCCCAACCCATGCCACGGCTGAGCCTGAGCTGGCCGCCCGACTATACCTTGAGTGTGAATCTCTTCTGGGTTGTGATTGCAATTCCGCTGGTCTGGTCATTGAAATCCGCCCATGATTTTAGCCGCTACTGGTTGGTGACCACCCCGGCCGGGGAAGGCTTATCCATTGTTCTGCAAAGCCTGCGAACGCCTTCCACACAATGGACACGGATGCCGCTGGGAGAGCATTTCTGGCAGCCGGATGCCGCTGAAATGGGATTGAAATTATCGGGCGTTTTCCGCCCATGGCACTGGAAGAACCGAATGTCTCCCGATCCTTATCTCGAAGGAGCGCG
>NZ_JBRCOK010000105.1:0-15753 GCF_053501535.1 Bellilinea sp.
GCGGAATGAAACGGCTGGGTTTGTTGAGGTTGGTGCGGGTGTGGATGAGCCTGCTGGCGGTAGTCATGCTGCTGCCGCTGCCGGCGCAGGCAAACCCTTTCCTGCGCGCCGCGCTGCACCTGAAGCCCTCACCCGCTTTCAACACTGCCCCGCCCGCCGTCCTTGAAATCAGTGCGGATGCTTTTGGTATGCCGCTGCAAAAGGATGAATGGACAGCGGCGTATCCCAAACCGGCCGTGCGGCTGGAACGCGGGGAGCGCATCGCGGTATCCTTTGAGGTAAAGGAGAACGGCGATTACCTTCTCTCCATGGACGTGTTGGCCGGCGCCGACCTGATCGGCTCGCCGGAAGGGGAATTGCGCATAGACGACCGGCTGCCGGCTGCGGATGTGCCGCGTGTGGTCTTTCCGGTTTATTACCAGAATCAGGCCGATGAGTTTCCGCTGGACCGTTACGGCAACCAGATTCTCATCCCCCAGCAGCGGCTGATGCAGTGGACGCGCATGCCGCTGCGGGATGTGACTTTCAGCCGCAGCCTGCCGGTGCTTGTGTTTCTCGAAGCAGGCAGGCACACCCTCTCGCTGGAAATCACCAAAGAGTCGCTGTATCTGGGCAGCATTTATCTGGAACGGTTTGGCGGCCTGCCGGCTTACGCCGAATATCTCAACACCCTGCCGCCGGCCGACGCCAGCCGGGTGATGATCGAACTGGAAGCCGAGCTGCCGGCCTACAAAAACGACACCACCATCCGGCCGATCAACAGCCGCAGCCTGTCGGTCAGCCCGTATGAAACCTACCGCCTGCTGCTCAATACGCTGGGCGGCGAAAGCTGGCAGCGCAGCGGCGGCACAGTATATTACCGTTTTTCGGTGCCGCAGGACGGCTATTACCACATCACCCTGCGCGCGCTGCAAAACACCAAAAATAACTTTACCGTTTTCCGCCGCATCTGGATTGATGGAGCGGTGCCGTTTGGCGAGCTCAACGAGGTGGGCTTCCCATACAGTGCGGAGTGGCAAAATGTGACCCTGGGCGGTGAGCAGCCCTACCGCATCTACCTGACGCGCGGCGAGCATGTGCTGGGCATTGAAGCCACCCATTCGCCCTACGGGCGGGCGATTGAAAATATCCAGCAGGAACTGCGTCAGATCAACCAGTTGTCGCTGGAAATCAAACGACTGACCGGTAATCAGGTGGACCGCTACAAGGAATGGGTGCTGTCGGATTACATCCCCAACATCCGCGAGCGATTGCTGGGCATTCTGGACAACCTGCGGGAAGACAAACAATTCTTGGAACGGCTCAATCAGGGGCGCGCCTCGCAGGAAATTCTTGCCTATCAGATTGCCATGGACAACCTGGCCTTTCTGGCGGAGGATGTGGATAAAATTCCGCTGTACATGGGGCGGCTTTCGGAGGGCAGCAGTTCTGCCGCTCAGCGCCTGAGCAGTCTGCAAACCTCGCTGGAGAGCCAGCCGCTGGTGCTGGATCGAATTTTCATCCACACCGCGGATATGACCCCGCCGCCGGTGCGGGTTGACCCGCTCGAATCCTTCCTGGAAAGTCTGCGGCGTTTCTATTATTCCTTCCGCCCCGACCCGTACTACACCCCCGGCGGAGCGCAGGACGAACTGGAAGTGTGGGTCAACCGCCCGCGCCAGTATGTTGACCTGCTGCAGACGCTCACCGATCAGCACTTTACCCCCCAGACCGGCATCCGCGTCAAGTTTGCCATCATGCCGGATGAGTCCAAACTGGTGCTGGCCAACGCGGCCGGCATTCAGCCGGATGTGGCCCTGGGGGTCAGCACGCACATCCCCTACGAGCTGGCCATCCGCAACGCGCTGTACGATTTGCGTTCCTTTGAGGATTTCGACTCGTTCATCCGCATTTATTCACCCGGCGCGCTGCTCAGTTACATCATCAACGACTCGGTCTATGCCATTCCGGAAACCCAGGATTTTTGGGTCACTTTTTACCGGCGCGATATTCTCGACTCGCTGGGACTGCCGGTGCCGCAAACCTGGGATGAGGTGCTGGAAATTCTGCCCGAATTGCAGCGCTACGGACTGAACTACAACACACCGCTTTCCAGCGGCAGCGGTTTCAAGGGCTATCTTGCCACGGCGCCCTTCCTGTTCAACTTTGGAGCGCAGTTGTACAGCCCGGATGGTTTCTCATCCGGTCTGGCCAGTGAAGAAGCCATCCGCGCCGTGCGTTTTATGGCGGAATGCTTTACCATTTACGGCATGCCGCTGACCACCTCCAGTTTTTACGAAAGCTTTCGTCAGGGCAGCCTGCCGATTGGCATTTCCAACTTTGAAACCTACCTCAAACTGACCACCGCCGCACCGGAAATCCGCGGGCTGTGGGGGATTGACCTTTATCCGGCCACCGTGCTGCCGGACGGCAGGCAGAACCGCTATGCCACCGGCTCGGCCCAGGCCAGCATTCTCTTCAAAGCCACCGACCAGCCCGCAGAAGCCTGGCAGTTCCTCAAATGGTGGATGTCCACCGAAACGCAGGTGGAATTTCAGCAGCAGTTGATATTGAACTACGGCATCGAATATCTGTGGAATTCCGCCAATCTGGAAGCCTTCCAGTATCTGCCCATTCCGGATGAACATAAGACGGTCATTCTGGAGCAGTGGCAGTGGCTGCAGGAGCCGGTCAAACTGCCGGGCAGTTACATGCAGGAACGCGAATTGAGCAACGCCTGGAACCGCATTGTTTTCGACGGGGTCAACCCGCGTGTGGCGATTGATGCCGCCGTGCTGACCATCAACCGTGAAATTACGCGCAAGATGGAAGAGTTCGGTTACCTGCAAAACGGGCAAAAGGTCAAAGAATTCAAGGTGCCCACCCTGGACACCGTGAAGGGATGGATGGCCAATGCAAAATGAACGGCTGATGAACCTGCAAAATCCGCTCAAACGCTGGGCGGTCAAAGAAGGCGGCGCGTATGCCTTCCTCTCCCCCTACGCGTTGATGTTCATCATCTTCATCGTTGCGCCGGTGTTGATGGCTGCACTGCTTTCCTTCACCTTCTTCGATACCATTCAATTCCCGCGCTGGATTGGGCTGAAAAACTACATTGTCCTGCTGACGCAGGATGACATCTTCATGCGGTATGTGCTGCCCAACACCATCCAGTTTGCGGTGATCGTCGGGCCGGGCGGCTACGCGCTGGCGTTCATCCTGGCGTGGATGCTGGCGCAGCTGCCGCGCATTCCGCGCGCCGTGTTTGCGCTCATTCTGTATTCGCCCTCGATGACTTCCGGTGTGGCCATGACGGTGGTCTGGCAGGCATTTTTCAGCGGCGACCCGAACGGCTACCTGAATTCGTTTTTACTGCAGCTCAACCTGATTCAGGAGCCGATTCAGTGGCTGCAGTCCCCGCAGTACCTCATGCCGGTGATGATCATCGTCACCCTGTGGAGCAGCATGGGGATTGGTTTTCTGGCGATGCTGGCGGGCATTCTGGAAATCAACCCCGAATTGTACGAAGCCGCCAGTCTGGATGGGGTCAGCAGCCGGTTTCAGGAGATTTTCTACATCACCATTCCCTCGATGAAGCCGCAAATGCTGTTCGGGGCGGTGATGGCGATTGTTTCCACCTTTCAGGCCGGCGCGATTGGGGTAACGCTCTCCGGCAGCAATCCCACCCCGCAGTACGCCGGGCAGTTGATCGTCAATCACATTGAGGATTACGGCTTTTTGCGCTATGAGATGGGTTATGCAGCGGCGGTTTCGGTGGTGTTGCTGTTGATGGTGCTGTTCTTTGCCCGCGTGGCAAACCGTTTGTTTGCCTCGGAGGATTGAGGGATGTTGCAAAAATTGCGGCGAAAATTCTTCGGCATCCGCAACAGCGGCATCAACCCGCGCGGTTTTCATGTCAGCCAGCTGCAGTTTTATGTGCTGCTGCTGCCGCTCTCGGCAGTCATGATTCTGCCGATTATCTTCATCTTCTCACACGCCTTCAAACCGCCGGAGGAATTGTTTGCCTACCCGCCGCGCTTTTTTGTGGTCAACCCGACCTTCAAGAATTTTGTGGATTTGTTCAACCGCTTTTCTGCCTCCGGCATTCCGGTCAGCCGTTATTTGTTCAACAGTATTTCAATTACCCTCGTGACGGTGACGACTTCCATTTTCGTTTCCAGCACGGCGGCGTTCGTTCTTTCCAAAAAACGCTTCGGGCTCAAAAAATTCCTCTTCACGGTCAATACCGTGGCGCTGATGTTCGTGCCGATTGCGGTCACCATTCCGCGCTTTTTGATCATCGAACGGCTGAACCTGCTGGATACCTTTTGGGTGCACATTCTGCCGATGCTGGCGCTGCCGGTCGGTTTGTTCCTCATCAAGCAGTTCATTGACGGGATTCCCGACGAGGTCATCGAGGCGGCCGAAATTGACGGTGCTTCCGATTTTTATATTTACTGGAACATCATCCTGCCGATGATTCGTCCCGCCATTGCCACGATTGCCATTCTCACCTTTCAGGCAACCTGGAATAACGCCGAGATTTCCAACTTGTACATCACCCAGGAAAGCCTGAAAACTTTTGCCTTTTACCTGACCACCCTGACGGCTACCAGCGCGGGCGCCAACCCGGTCGCCGGGCAGGGGATTGCCGCTGCCGCTTCCCTGATCATGTTTCTGCCAAATCTGATCATCTTCCTGATTTTGCAGAGTCAGGTGATGAGCACTATGTCGCATTCGGGGTTGAAATGAAACGGGCAGTGCGCGGTGTGTTGATGGTGCTGGTGGTGATGCTGCTGGCGGGCAGTCTGCCGCAGCCGGCGGAAGCGCTCACGCCTTACCGCACCTGGGCGCTGGGGCCGCGCGGGCGGCTGTACCTGACCCAGGATGCCTACATTCCTTTCAACGAGATCGAACTGCCAATCAACGCAGCCGAAGATCTTTACATCACCCCGGATGGGCAAATTTACATTGCCGATACCGGCAACGGGCGCATTCTGCGCCTGCAGCAGGATGGCCTGACCGCCGAATTCGGCAAAGGCCTGCTCGAAAAGCCGACCGGCGTGTTTGTGGATGGGGAAGGGGTCATCTACGTGGCGGATGCCGGCAAGAATCACGTGGTGATTCTGGATGCGGACGGGAATTTGATCAACGAGTTTGGCCGCCCCAGCGAGCCGCTTTTCGGTCGGCGCGCCGAATTTCTGCCGCGCAAGCTGGTGGTGGATGCCCGCAAGAATATCTACATCATCAGCGAAGCCTCGGTCAACGGGGTGGTGCAGATGAACACCGCCGGTCAGTTCATCGGTTATTTCGGCGCCAATACGGCCGAAATGTCCCTGAAGATGATTTTGCAGCGCCTGTTCCTGACCCGCGAACAGCTGGAGCAGTTCATCAAGAATGAGGCCGCTTCGCCCTCGAATCTGGCGATTGACCGCCGTTCGCTGATTTATACGGTCACCGCCGGCACTTCGCCGCGCAAGAGTATCCGCAAATTTACCATTGCCGGTAAAAACATCTTCCCGGACACCTTTGGTTCCTCGACCTTCCGCGATGTGCACATCAGCGAGGAGGGGCTGCTGACCGCCGTGGATGCCAGCGGTGTGATTTACGAGTATGTGGAAAACGGAATGCTGCTGTTCGTGTTTGGCGCCCCGGATCAGGGCGAGCAGCGGCGCGGCACGCTGCGCAACCCGACCGGAATTGCCCGCTTTGGCGAAAACCTGTACGTACTGGATAAGGAAAAAAACGCGCTGGTGGTCTTTCGGACAACCGCCTTTGCGCGCCTGGTGCATGAAGGCGTGCGCCGCTATGTGGAGGGCTTTTACACGGAAGCCAAGCCTTATTTTGAAGAGGTGCTCAACTACAACGGATCCTTTATCATGACCTATCAGGCCATCGGGGATGCCTACTTCAAAGAGGGCAAATACGCCGAGGCGTTGACCGCCTACCGTTATGCCGAAGACCGCAAAGGCTTTTCGGAAGCCTTCTGGGAGCTGCGCAACGCGGTTTTGCAGCGCCATCTGGCGCAGTTTTTGGGGGTGATTGTGGCGCTGGGGGTGGTGCAGGGGCTGGGGCGGCGGCTTGACCGGCGCTTCGGCTGGCTGCAGCCGCTGCGGCGGGTCGGCGGGCAGTTGGCGGCCGTTCGCTTTGTGGATGACCTCCGTTTTTTGTTCCGTTTCATCCGTCAGCCGGCGGATAGTTTCTACTACATCAAGCGCAATCTGCGCGGCAGTGTTCCGTTTGCGCTGCTGCTGTATGGCTGGGTGATTGCCGTGCGCCTGCTGACGCTCTACTGGACGGGTTTCGTTTTCAATCCCTACGCCTCGGCAAACGATGTGCCGGTTGCGCGCGAAGTGATCACTCTGCTGATTGCCATCGGTCTGTGGAACATCGCCAACTACCTGATCTCGACGATTACCGACGGCGAGGGTCGTTTTCGAGATGTGTTCATCGGCAGCGCCTACAGTCTCTTTCCGTATGCGCTGTTTGCGCTGCCGCTGGCGCTGTTTTCCAATGTGCTGACTCTCAATGAAATTTTCATTTACACCTTCAGCCGCGATTTGATTTACGCCTGGTGTGTTTTGATGCTGGTGATCATGGTGATGGAGATTCACAATTATTCATTTGCCGAAACGCTGCGCAACATTGCCCTGACGCTGTTCACCATGCTGATGTTCCTGCTGACGGCGTATATCTTCTTTGTGCTGTTCAATCAGCTGGTAGATTTTGTTCAGGCCATTGTTCAGGAGGTGGGGCTGCGTGGCTGAGCGTTGGTGGCGGATGGGGCTGGTGCTGGCGCTGCTGGCGGGGTTGTTGGGACTGCCGCGGGCGGCGGTAGGTTTCTGCTGCGGCGAAACAAATGCGCATAGCCGTATTGCGGACGGTTGGGTACCTTCTCCTCCCGCTCAAATCCCGCCGGAGTTCCGGCAGGTGGGGGAGAACGACACCTTCATCCTCTACGCCAACCCGGATACGCTGGCCTTCAAGGTGCTGGACAAACGCAGCGGCTACCTGTGGCATTCCAACCTGGACCAACCTGCTCCGGGTGACCGGCTCAACCGTTCGTGGACTGCCTTTGCCGACAGTGCCGTCAGCATCGAGTATCTGGATGAAAAGGCGGTCAACAAGCGCATTTCCATTACCAACGCCAGCCGAACGCTGGACTTTCGCCCCAACGGGCAGGGGTTTGAAGCCTCGCTGTTCTTTACCGATTTCGGTATCGGCTTGCAGCTCATCGTGCGCCTGCAGCCGGACGGCGTGCATGTCGAGGTGCCGTTTGCCTCCATCCGGCAGGAAAACCCGGCTTACAAACTGGGGCTGCTGTATCTTTACCCCTTCATGGGCGCCACCCGTGCCGATGAGGTCAGCGGTTACATCCTGATTCCGGACGGCAGCGGCAGTCTCATTCCGCTTTCGGCGGCTACCAAAGCCCGTACCATGTTCTACGGGCGTTATTACGGCCCGGATTTGGGGATGATTGCCCTGCTGCCGTTCGACCCCAACATCAACCGTCCCTACCGTCTGAGCCTGCCGGTGATGGGAATGGTGCACGGCGAGGGGCAGAATGCCTTTTTGTCCATTGTCGAGGACGGGGCAGCCTACGCCGAGCTGCAGGTGCATCCTTCCGGCATCATCACCAATTTCAATTTTGCCTGCCACGCCTTCATTTACAATCAAAGCTATTTTCAGGCCACCAACCGCGCCGGCGCTGGGGTGACTACCCTGCAAAGAGAAACCAATGCCTTCGATATCAGGGTGCGCTACCGCTTTTTGAGCGGTGCGGAGAGCGATTATGTCGGCATGGCGCGCAGTTATCAGCAGTTTTTGCTGGAAAAGGGCTGGCTGAACAAGACGACAGATGAAAGCGGACAAATAGGCATCCGGCTGGAATTTTTGGGCGGGGACAAGGAAAAAGTCCTGCTCTGGCAGCGCATGATTCCGATGACCACCGTGGAGCAGATGCGGGCGATTCTGGATGACCTGCAAATCCGGCGGGTAGAGGCGGTTTACTACGGCTGGCAGCCGCTGGGCGCCTCCAGCATGGTCGGCGATTCCCTGCGTCTGGACCGGCGGCTGGGCAGTCTTGCCGAGTTGCGCGCCCTTTCTGAACAGTTGAACCGGAATGGCGGCCGCTTGTACCTGTATGCCGACCCGCAGGCGGCTTTGCGCGACGAAAGCGGTTATTCACCGCGCCGCGATCTGGCCATGGCAATTACCGGCGTTTACATGCTGGGTTACAACCGCTACAAGGTGTCCTATTATCTGAACGCAGACTCCTTGCAGCGTCAGTTTTCCCGTCTTGCCCGCCAGGCGGATGAAAAACTTTCCGCCGGGCTGGCGCTGGATCAAATGGGAACCATGCTGTACAGCGATTTCCGCAGCCGGCCGGTTTTGAACCGCGAACAGACGCTGCGCCGCTATCAGCAGATGCTGGCCGAATCGCCTGCGCCGCTGGCATTTTACAACCCAAATGCGTATGTCTTCGGCCGAATGCAGGCTTACTTCGATATGCCGCTGGATGACAGCGGTTACATCTTCGCCGCGCAGGATGTACCCTTTTTGCAGATTGTGCTGGCCGGCTATGTACCTTATTATGGGCCGCCGCTCAACTTTTCATCCGACCCGCTGGGTGATCGCCTGCGGCACGCCGATTACGGGGTGTACCCTTCCTTCTTCCTTTCCCACGAGGAAACCGCAAAAATCTTGAACACCTCATCCAACTGGGTGTTCACTTCTGCCTACCGCCAGTGGCAGGATGAGGTCAAGGAAACCTACCGCTGGCTGAACGACCTGCTCGCCCCGGCCGTCGGCCAGCCGATTGTTGCCCGCCAGAAACTGGGTGAGGGCGTTTTTGCCACCATTTACGCCAACGGTTATCGGGTGATCGTCAACTATACCGACCGGCCGTTTGAGGTGGAGAACGGTCTGGTGCTGCCGCCGCGCGATGCGCGCGGGCTGCAGGGAGGGCTGCCATGAAGCTCGGCAAACTGCTGCGCAATGAAATCCCGCCGTCAGTGCGCGAGGCGCTGAGCGGTTATGGTTTTGTGCTGATCTGGGTGATCGGTTTTGCCTTGTTCACCCTGATTCCATTCATTGAAACCTTCCGCTACAGTCTGCATCAGGTTACGGTGACTGCTACCGGCATTGAACTGAGTTTTGTGCGCTGGGCCAACTACACCCGCGCCCTGTTCACCGACCCGACTTTTGTGCAGCTGGTGATCGAATACGCGCTGGAAACGCTGATCTCCACCCCGATTGTGATCATCTTTGCCATGATCATCGCGCTCTTCCTGAATCTGGATTTTCCGCTGAAGGGCGTTTTCCGCACCATCTTTTTCCTGCCGGTCATCATCACCAGCGGGCCGGTCATCCGCGAGTTGATTGCGCAGGGGGTGGCTTCGGTGCCGGAATTTGCCAACCTGGCGGCCGTTTCGCAGTTTTTGCAGGAACTGCCGGTCTATTTGCGCAACCCCATCCAGTATCTTTTGACTTCGTTTATCATCATTTTCTGGTTTTCGGGGGTGCAGATTTTGATCTACCTGGCCAGCCTGCAAAAGATTGACCGCAGCGTCTATGAAGCAGCCGCCATGGACGGCGCATCGGCATGGGTTTCGTTCTGGAAGATTACGCTGCCCTCGCTTTCCACCACAACCGTCATCAATGCCGTCTATACCATCATCACCCTGTCGCATTTTTCCGAAAACAAGGTGGTGCGCTATATCTACAATCAGACCTACGCCGTGCAGGGCGGCATCGGCTATGCCAGCGCCATGGCCTTTCTTTACTTTGGCGTGCTCATCCTTCTGCTGGCAGTGACCTATCTACTGCTGCGCGGAAGGGCAAGAAAGTGAGGATGGGGTGAAAGCGATCATCCAGCGTTGGGATTACGACCGCATCCGTGCGTTTCTGTTTGGCAGCCGCACGCACTACGGGCTGGTTTTCTCCCTGATTCTCTACACGGTGCTGGTGGTGATTGCCTTTGTCTATCTCTACCCGCTGCTGTTCATGTTCATCACCAGCATGAAAAGCCCGCAAGACCTGCTCAACCCGATGGTGCAGTGGGTGCCGACCGGTTTTTATCTGGAAAATTACATCAAAGCCTTCCGGGTTTTGAATTACCCGCAGACGTTCATGGCATCGGTGCTGACCAGCCTGCTGCCCTCGCTGATTCAGGCGGTGGTGTGTTCGCTGGTCGGGTACGGCCTGGCGCGTTACCGCTTCCCGGGCAAGCGCCTGATTTTCCTGCTCATGCTGGCGACTTTCATCATCCCGCCGCAAAACACCGTTTTACCGCAAATGCTGACCTACCGGGAGTACGGACTGCTGGGCAACATTCTGGCGCTGCTTTTGCCGGCGGCGGTTGGCCAGGGGTTCAAGAGCGCCATTTTCATTCTCATTTTCTATCAGGCGTTCAGCACCATTCCCAAAGTGCTGGAAGAGTCGGCGCGGCTGGACGGCGCATCCGATCTGAAAATCTTCCTCCAGATTGCCCTGCCGAACGCTCTGCCGGCCTATATTGTGACCATTCTCTTTTCTACGGTGTGGTATTGGAACGAAACCTACCTGACGGCCATCTTCCTGGAGGGGGGCATTCAAACCTTGCCGATGCAGCTGTCCAAATTTGTGCAGGCTTACGAAAACCTCTACCCGCCGGGGGTGGTCAACATCTTTGACCGCATCAACGAGGCGGTCAAGTTGAGCGGCACTTTTTTGAACATCGTTCCGCTGCTGGTGCTGTATTTCATCCTGCAGCGCTGGTTTGTCGAATCGGTGGAAAGGACGGGGGTAACCGGTGAGTAAATTCCTGCTGCTTTGCCTGATTGCGGCAGTAGCCGCGGCCGGCTGCGCGCCCACGCTGATGACGCCCTCTCCCGCTCCGCCGCCGGAGCTAACTCCCTCTCCTTTTCCCATTTTACCAACTCCAACGGAGACTCTCATGCCATCTTTGACACCCACCCCAACTCCCGTGCCTTCCATTGATGAAGTCATCGAATACGAGATGAAAGGGTCGTTCGATTTCTTCTGGGAGCAGGCCAATATTGACCCCGGCAGCCCCGGCTACGGCCTGATCCGCGACCGCTACCCGGGCGGCGAGGGCATTGCCAGCATTGCCTCGGTTGGGTTTGGCCTGACCGCCTACCTGATTGGTGTGGAGAAGGGCTACATCACCTACCAGCAGGCTTACGAACGGGTGAACGGCACCCTGGATACCCTGCTGAGTCTGGAGCGGGTGGAAGGTTTTTACTACCACTTTCTCAACATCCGCACGGGCAAGCGCGCCTGGAATAGCGAGGTTTCCAACATTGATACCGCCATTCTGATGATGGGCGTGCTTTCGGCAGGGGAGTACTTTGGCGGGGAGATCGCCGAAAAAGCCCGCCGCATTTATGACGGAATCAACTGGCGCTGGTTTGTGGACGAAAACCGCGATATGTTTTACATGGGTTACTACCCGGAAAAGGGTTTCGAGGGTCATTGGGACTTTTACGCTGAGCAGCTCATGCTTTACATTCTGGCAGCCGGCTCGGCCACATCCCCAATTGACCCGGCGGTGTATGAGGCCTTCACCCGCCATTATGTGAAATATGGGGATGGCCAGCCCTTCATTCATTCGTGGTTCAACTCCATCTTTACCTACCAGTTCAGCCACGCCTGGATTGATTTTCGTGACTATGTGGACCGCGACGGGGTCAACTGGTTTGATAATTCGGTGGAGGCTTCGCTGGCGCATTACAATTATGCCGTTCGTATGCAGGATAAATTCCAGACCATCGGCCCGAACGCCTGGGGGCTGACCGCCTGCGACGGGCCGGACGGCTACGATGGACGCTACGGCGCGCCGCCCTCCGGCTACGATAATACCGTTCACCGCGTGGATGATACCGTTCCGCCGGCCGGGGCAATCGGTTCGATCGTTTTCCTGCCGGAGCAGGCAAAGCAGGCCATGCTCAATTACTACGCCATCGAACGGCTCAAGGGGCGCTACGGTTTCAAAGATGCCTACAACCTGAGCAAAAACTGGTACGCCAGCGATGTAATCGGCATTGACAAGGGCATCAGCCTGTTGATGCTTGCCAATGATCAGAATGATTTTGTTTACTCAGTGATGATGAAGAACGAGGTCATCCAGAAGGGATTGCAGCGCCTGGGATTTGAACGGGTAAAGGAGTGAAAGCATGACGACCATCCGCGATGTGGCAAAGCGAGCCAGGGTCAGTGTTACGGCGGTTTCGTATGCCCTGAACAACACCGGCACCATCAGCGAGGAAACCCGCCAGCGCGTCCTGAAGGCGGCCAGTGAACTGAACTATTACCCGAACGCCTTTGCGCGCCACCTCAAAAAACGCAAAACGCTGACGCTGGGCGTGTTCATTACCAGTTTTGGCGGTCAGTTTTATGAGGAAATTCTGGAGGGCATTCATCAGACGGTTTTGAACACCGAATATGAATTGATTGTCTGTCCGCAGGCGCGTTCGCTGCGCAAAATGCTCACCCAGCGGCAGGTGGACGGGGCGATCATCTTTGATTACAAGGTGAAAAGCGATATTCTGCTCAAACTGGTTTCGCCCAGCTTTCCCATTGTGGTGATGGACCGCTTTCTGGAACATGAGTGCATTCTGCCGCTGCTGCTGGATAACGCCCAGGGGGTGCGCGAAGCATTCGACCACCTGTACGCACAGGGCTTCCGCCGGATGGCGTTCATCGCCGGGGCGGTCGATTCGCTGGATAATACCGAGCGCAGGCAAACTTTTCTGGAACAGGCCGCCGCACAGGGCTTGAGCGTGCCGGTTTATCAGGGCAACTTTACCCGTCTGAGCGGTTACGACATTGGGCGGATCATGATTCGCGGCGGCGATTTGCCCGAAGCCGTTTTTTGCGCCAACGATCAGATGGCGATCGGTTTCATTGAAGCGATGAAGGAAGCCGGCCTGCGTGCGCCGCAGGATGTGGCTGTGGTGGGCTTCGACGATATTTTGATTGCCCGCTACATGCAGCCGTCGCTCTCGACGGTGGGTGCTTCACGGCAGGAGTGGGGGGCAGCAGCCGCAACCCAGTTGATTCAGTTTCTGGAAGAGGGCAAACCGTTTGAGCATGTCCGCATTCCCACCCACCTGATCGTGCGCGAATCCTCGCGCCGCTTTGAAATATCCACCCCAACAGGATGAACCTCATGCTCCCCTTTCAAGTGCATTCCCAACAGTTCTGGTACGACGGCCGCCCGCTGTTGATTCAGGCGGGCGAATTTCACTACTTCCGTGCCCCGGCCGAGGTGTGGCGCGACCGGCTGGCTTTGCTGCAGCGCGCCGGCTTCAACGCGGTTGCCAGTTACATCCCCTGGCTGTGGCACGAGCCGCAGCCGGGTCAACCCGACCTGACCGGCCGCACTCACCCGCTGCGCAATCTGGCCGGGTTTCTGGATCTGGCGGCGGAGATGGGGCTGTTCATCATCGCCCGCCCTGGCCCCTACATCATGGCCGAAACCATCAACGAGGGCATTCCGCCGTGGTTTTTTGAAAATTATCCTCATTCAGCGGTGGTGAACCAGCGCGGGGAGGTGCAAAACCTGGCCAGTTATCTGCACCCCGATTTTTCCGCCGCCGTGCGCCGCTGGTACCGCGCCGTTTTTGAGGTGCTCACTCCGCGGCAGGTGACGCGCGGCGGTAAGATCCTCTTCATTCAACTGGATAACGAAATGGGCATGCCGCACTGGGTGCGCAATCTGTTTGACCTGAACCCCGACACGCTGGCGCGTTTTGCCCGCTTTCTGGAACAGACCTGCCCGGCGGCTGAACTCAGCAGTCGGTATCCGGCTGCCGACCTGTCCTCCTTTTTGAAAGATGCGCTCAGCGACCCGCACCACCCTTACGGGCCGCAGGCAGCCGCCGATTACCGCCGCTTTTACCGCACCTACCTGCGCGAATATGCTGCCTTCCTTGTTCAGGAAGCCCGGCACAACGGCCTGGAGCTGCCGCCGGTGGTCAACATTCACGGCTTTGCCAACGGCGGGAAGACTTTTCCAATCGGCCTTTCCCAGCTGGTGCAGGTGATGGAAAGCGAGGGCTTCGTCAGCGCCACGGATGTTTATCCCCTGTTCATCGGTGAGGGCAATTTTCATCAGCTGCTGCTGGTCAACGAGATGACCAGGGCTTTGCAAAACCCGCGGCAGCCGTTGTTTTCGATTGAGTTTCAGGCCGGCGGCAATCCCGATTTTGGGAACGGGCAGTCTTCGTTTTATGATTTGCACACCCGCCTGTGTCTTTCCGGTGGGATGCGCGCTGTCAATCATTACCTGTTCTTTGACGGCGAAAACGACCCGCTGCTAAGTCCGGTGCGGCGGCACGATTGGGGTCACCCGGTGCGCAAGGACGGCTCACTGCGCCGTCATTATGCCCGTTACCCCCGTCTTTCGCAGGTGCTGGCGGCGTATGGCGAGGATTTGCTGTTTGCCCGCCCGCGTTACGCTGCCCATGTGGCGTTTTTGCTGGATTATTTTATGAGCGAGGTCAGCCACCCGCTGGAACGGGCATGGCTGGATGAGATCACCCATCAGCGCGAGGTGATTTTGTTCGACCAGATTGGGCGCGGGCTGGCGTTGACTCACCGCCCGTTTGATGCGCTGGAAATCAGCCGGGCTGAACTGGATGTTTCCAGCACGCCGCACTGCTGGATGATGATGGAACGGCAGTGCCCGGCGGCGGTGCAGCACAAACTGGTGGAGTATGTGCGCGCCGGCGGCCGGTTGATTCTGATCGGCCGGATGCCGGTGGAAGATTTTGAGCGCCGGCCGGCGGCTCTTTTGCAGCAGGCGCTGGGCATTCGTGCGGTCAACACCCGCCCGCGGTTCGAGCGGCACGAAATCCGCATTTTTGACCAGCCGCATGTACCGGTAGATTTTCTGGAAACCTACGCCGGTGCAGAATTTGACGAGGTTTTTGCCAGCAGCGCTGAGGGAGAAACGGTTGGCTTCGTCAAGAGCCTGGGCAGGGGGCGGGTGATGATGCTGGGGGCTGCCCTGCCGATCAGCGCGCTGGAGGATTTGAACGTGCTGGATCAGATGGCGCTGAAGATGGACATCCCGCGTTTGTTTGAACTGAGCGACTGGGCGGATGTGCGCCTGAGCGAGGGCGAAAACGGCCGCTTTCTGTTCGTTAATAATTATCAGGACGACCCGCTTGAAACCACTATCCGGCTGGGGGGGCGCGATCTGTTTGGCGGTCATCCCGTGCGAGTCGAGGCGCGCCGCGGGCTGATTCTGCCGCTCGATTGGCGGCTGGGGGAGGGGCTGACCCTGCATTACCTGACCGCCGAGGTCACCGAAGTGCGGCGCGGTGCGGAGGAAATCGTGTTGCAGACTGAGCCGGCGCGCTTTACGGCGGAATTCAGCCTGCCGCCGGACTGGCAGGTGGAGGGAGGGCAGGTGCTGGAGCAGCGGGGCGGTCACCGCCGCGTGCGCCTGAGCGGCGAGGGAGAACTGCGCCTGCGGCGGCTTTGACAGGAAAAGCAATTGTGAGATAATTCAAGTGGAACTTCCGTCCCAACAAGACGAGTAGAAAATTTGGAATTAAAGTACACGATGACGAACTCAGACCGTACCGGCTTGCCCGAATTCCTGCGTTCCCTTTTTTGGGATGTGGATTTTAACCGGTTAAATTGGGACGCTCACCGCGAGTATATCGCCGGGCGCATTCTGGAGAGCGGTAATTGGAACGCCATCCGCTGGCTGCGGACAACCTGGGGGGATGATGCTTTGCGGGCTTACTTGCTTTCCCGCAA
>NZ_JBRCOK010000106.1:0-31375 GCF_053501535.1 Bellilinea sp.
CCAACCAGCAGCATACCCAGAATGAATTCTTCTGGTTCAGCCGGCGGTTGGGTTGGCTGCGGTTCAGCCGGCGGCTGGGTGGGTTGTTGCGCCGGGGGTTGAGTAGGCTGGGGTGCCTGGGTCGGCGTTGCAGCCGGTTGGCAGGCGGAAACCAACAAGGTAAGCAGCAGCACGAAGCTCACTACAAACCAGATGCGTTTGGATTTCATTTTCTCCTCCATTGTGCAAACGAAAAGTGGGTAATTGAAAATTGGTAACCGGGTTTCAGGCTTTTTTAAACTCCTAATCTTCCGTCAACCTCCTTTCTGTACCTGTGGAACATGAACATCTGAGAAAGAATTGGACCGCCCCATTCAGGTCACCATTACGAGTCGGGGGGCAAACCCGTAATTACCCTATTATTTTACACGAAATGGATACCAGTAGAAGAAGAAACTCACTCCAAACGCCATTAACCGGTCAAAAAACAATTGGAATTTTGCTGAAGGTGAGTGGGGTGGGTCTGCCCGAATGGATCGGGCAGACCCGCTGATTCAAAAGTTACGGCACAATCCAGGTACCGGTTTCGCCTTTCAAAGCGCGGCCGATATTTTCCGGATTGGTGATCAAGGCTTGTTTACCGCCAGCCTCGAGGAACCAGATGATCGCCTGAATTTTTGGAGCCATCGAGCCTTTGGCAAAGTGGGTGCCTTCTGCCAGATACTGTTTGGCTTCCGCCAGCGTCATGCGGTCAATCCACTTCTGATCGGGTTTTCCAAAATTCAACGCCACCTTCTCAACTGCAGTGGAGATGATCATCAAATCGGCGTTTATTTGCCGTGCTAACAGGCTGCTGGCGTAATCCTTGTCAATCACCGCCGCCACGCCTTGCAGGTCGCCCTGTTCGTTGCGAATGACAGGAATGCCGCCACCGCCGACGGTGATCACCACCACGCCGGCATCCAGCAGGGTTTTAACCGCCGGCAGCTCAACTACTTCCTGTGGGATTGGGGAGGCAACCACCCGCCGCCAGCCGCGCCCGGCATCTTCCACCACATTCCAGCCCATTTCCTGCTGGCGGCGTTTGGCTTCGGCTTCATCCATGAAACCGCCAATCGGTTTGGTGGGATTTTGGAAGGCTTTGTCATTGGCATCCACACGCACCTGAGTAACCACCGTAGCAACGGTTTTTTCAATACCGCGCCGGCGCAGTTCGTTTTGCAGGTTTTGCTGTAACGCATACCCAATCGCACCTTGCGAATCGGCACCGCAAACATCCAGCGGAACCTCGTGCATCCCTTCTACTTTGGCGGCAATCTCGGAACGACGCAGAATGAAACCCACCTGCGGTCCATTGCCGTGTCCAATCGCCACATCCCAGCCTGCCTCAATCATATCAACGATATGATAGGCAGTTTCTTTGGCGGCCTGATACTGATCTTCTACCGATACTTTGGAGTTATCCTTGATCAGCGAATTACCGCCGATTGCCACAACAGCCAGCTTCTTTGCCATAGGTTCTACATTCTCCTCTCTCAAAATGATAATTTTTTTAGCCCATCGTCAGCGCCATCACCGCCATCTGGGCATGCATGCGGTTTTCGGCTTCATCATAAACCACCGACTGCGGTCCGTCCATGACCCCGTCGGTCACTTCGATATTGCGGTCAGCAGGCAGCGGGTGCATGTAAATGGCATCCTCTTTCGCCAGCGCCATCTTGCGCTCATCGGTAATCCAATGAGAGTATTTCTTGATGATCTCGGCACCTTCGTTGGCATCCGGGGTGTGCACCATAGCCCCCCACGATTTGGCATAGATGACATCGGCGTCCTTGAATGCTTCTTCCATGTCATCCACCACCTCAAAGCCGACCTTGTATTTACGCGCCTGTTCCTGCGCCATTTCCATCACTTCCGGCATCAGGCGGAATTCGGGCGGGTGCGCCAATACCACGTCCATCCCAAAGCGCGGCATCTGGACGATCAGCGATTGCGGTACTGACATCGGTTTTTGATACGAAGCAGCATAAGCCCACGAAACCACCATCTTCTTGCGGCGCAAATCACGGCCTTTCTTTTCCACAATGGTCATCAAGTCAGCCAGACACTGGAAGGGATGCCAGATGTCGCACTGCATGTTCAGCACCGGCACACGCGAGTATTTGGCCACTTCGCTGATGTACTTATTCCCAATTCCCCAATCCACATGGCGGATGGCAATCCCATCGAAATAACGGCCAAAAATCTCGCCAATTTCTTTGGGGGTATCCCCGTGTGCAATTTGGGTCGTGCGGCTTTCAATGAATGCAGCATGACCGCCAAGGTGCGCCATGCCGGCTTCAAATGATCCGCGCGTGCGGGTGCTGCTGAAAAAGAACAGCATCGCAAGCACTTTATCCCGCAGGTAAGCGGTGGATTCATTCAAAGCGCGTTTGCGCTTGAGATCGAATGCCACATCCAGCACGGTTTCGACTTCTTCTCTGGAGAAGTCGAGATCCCCAATCAGGTCGCGTCCGTGTAAAAAGGTTTGCATGTTTCCTCCAAATTCTTCTTTGGTAAGGCTTATTCCATCTTGCCCAATACCAGCGCGAGCAATGCCATGCGCATCACGACGCCGTTATAGGCCTCCTGCCAGTAGCGCGACCAGCGGGTAATATCCACATCGGTGGGGATTTCATCCATGCGCGGCAGCGAGTGC
Source organism: Bellilinea sp. (assembly GCF_053501535.1). Lineage (NCBI taxonomy): Bacteria > Bacillati > Chloroflexota > Anaerolineae > Anaerolineales > Anaerolineaceae > Bellilinea > Bellilinea sp. Next base: position 2,678 of record NZ_JBRCOK010000106.1, read on the forward strand.
AGCAGAATCGCATCCGATTTGGCTTTGGTGGTCAGCAGTTCACGGGTGATCTTGTAGTTCGAGGGGGTCATGCCGACATCTTTGCCGGTGCGTTCATCGCGGGCTTTGGTGTAATCAGGCTGTACCACGGGTTCAACCAGAATCACATCCGCTTCGGCAATCGCCTGTTCAACGTGCTCCACCTCGCGGAAATTCAGGCTGTAGGATTTCAGCTCAGCCTTGAACTCCTCGGTCAGCGACATCTCCGGCGGAGAAACAAAGGTGATCGGGCAGTCAAACTGCGTCAGGGCATAACCCAGCGAGTGCATGGTGCGCATGCGCATATCGCCAACCGCCAGCCACTTCAAGCCATCAATGCGGCCTTTTTCCCGCAGCACAGTGTAGAGGTCGGTCAAAATCTGGGTGGGATGTTCACCCCAGCCGTCGCCACCGTTAATGATCGGCACGGAGGCCCACTTAGCCGCCTCATGCGGCGCTCCCTGCTGGAAGTGGCGCATGACGATCACATCGCCGTAGAATTCCAGCATTTTGACGGTATCTTTGATCGATTCCTGATACCAGTCACCGGCGCGGGTCATCTTGGCATCCGCAAAACCGGTCACATGCCCGCCAAGGCGGTGCATGGCGGCTTCGTGCGCCAGGCGGGTGCGGGTGCTGGGCTGGTAAAAAGCCGTCACCATGGTTTTATCTTTGCACAGTTCAATGTTTTTTCGCTCGCGGGCAATGTCTTCCATTTTCCGCGCAACTTCGAAGACATGGAAGAATTCCTGCCGTTCGAAGTCTTTCAAAGACAGAATGTCACGACCAGCAAAACTACGCATTGTGTTTACCTCCATTTATTTTTTTGAATTTATTCTTAAAATTGAACGTAACATACGGTTTTGTTCTCAATCATCCGGCTAAAACCGAAGTCGCAGCGATTGCAACGAACAGGGTTTTGAAATCACCTCCTCTTATTTCACACGTGATTTACAGGTTGACGGCTGGCTACACGCCGCACCAGGTGGAAACGAAAATAGCCGGGCAGGAAGTAACTGTGAGAGTAATCCACTACCCGACCGCCGTCGTCGTACAAATAGGCTTCAAACAGCAGCAAGGGGTCACCGCGTTGAATTTCAAGGGCTTTTGCAATCTCGGAGCTGGCCGAAGTGGCGTTGATTTCGGTGTAGGAATTCATCAGGTTCAAGTCACCGCGTTTCAACAGAAAATCCAGCACCGAGCCGGTAAAACCCTGTTCCAATTCCGTCGGTGAAAGCACATTTTCCGGCAGCAGGTCAATCAGATAGGCGACCGGTCGGTGTTCGGTTGTAATCACCCGTTCAACTTTGATGAGCGGTGTTCCCTTTTCCACATTCAGGTTCTCTGCCAAAATTGCATCCGCTTCAAGGCGGATAATCTTGACATCCCCCATGTAAACCTTAAGGTTGATTTTTTCTGCCAGACTTTCAATGCTCTGCAAAACTTCCAAACCGGTTTCAATCACCTGCACATGGCTGACCACAAACGTGCCAATCCCTTGCCGACGGCGGATCAGCCCCTGGCCTTCAAAAGCGCGCATCGCTTCCCGCAGGGTAGCGCGAGAAACCCCCAGCTGTTTGGCAAGCGCCGGTTCGGATGGCAGCCGTTCACCGGGCGGTGTTTTGGCAATAATTTCAGCCAGCTCGACCTGCAGTCTTTGAAATGGATGAACGATGGTATCCATTTTTCCCTCTCTTTTCAGGATTCGACGACCGGCAGGAAGCGGAATTGGGTTACATCCACCAGCCCGCGGTCGGAGATTCGCAGCGCTGGAATGACCACCAGCGCCAGCAAACTTAATTGCATATTCGGATTGTTCAACGGACAGCCACACGCCTTGAAGCCCTTCAGCACACTGTCGGCTTCAGCCGCCACCACTTCGGCAGGCTGGTTGGACATCAGACCGGCAATCGGCAGGTGAACTATACCGATGATTTGACCATCCTTGATCACGACCTGCCCGCCGCCCGCCTGTGCCAGATGATTGGCTGCCTGAGCCATCATCGCCTCATCCGTTCCAACCACAATCATGTGATGGCTGTCGTGAGCAACGGTGGTGGCAATCGCACATTTCTGGTCAAATCCGAAGCCTGATACCAGCCCTACCTGCACAACACCGCTGGCATGGTGCCGTTCAACCAGCGCAATCTTTGCAAGGTCAGCTTCGCCTGCCAGAGTCACTTTGCCATTGACGATCTGGACTTCACGTTTCAGGTGGCGGGTGGGCGCCTGATTTTCAATCACCCCGATGACGTTGGCAACCGCTTTTCCATTCTGTGGCTGTTGGACAATCAAATCAAAATCCTGCTCCGTGAGCGGGCGTTTCAGCCGAACGGAATGGGTTGCCCAGTCCGGGTAGGCATACCCCTTTAATTCAATCAGCAATTTGCCGCCGCTGGCAATGACTTTTCCTTTCGCAATCACCACATCGGCACGAAAATTGACCAAATCTTCGACGATGACAATATCGGCAAACCGGCCGGGAGCAATCATTCCCAAATCCCGGCTTACTCCAAAGTGAACCGCCGTGTTGATGGTCGCCATCTGAATTGCCTGCATCGGTTTCAAACCCTGTGCAATGGCATGGCGGAGGACGCGATCCATGTGGCCTTCCTGTACCAGCGTAGCCGAATGCGAGTCATCCGTGCAGAGGATGAAATGGCGTGGGTCTAACCCCAATTCCGTCACGGCTTTGACCTGGGCTGCCACATCATGCCAGGCCGAGCCATAACGCATCATCACCTTCATGCCCTGCCGAACACGCTGGATGGCATCCTCCAGCGTGGTGCCTTCATGGTCATCCTCCGGGCCGCCGGCCACATAACCGTGAAAGGGCAGACCCAAATCGGATGAGGCATAATGTCCTCCGATGACCTTATTGGCTTTGCGGGTTTCTTCCAGTTCAGCGTGGACGGTGGGATCACTGTTGAACACACCGGGAAAATTCATCATCTCGCCCAACCCGATAATGCCGTCCCACTGCATTGCCTCAGCAACTTCTTTGGGTCCGATGGCTGCCCCAGGGGTTTCAAGACCGGGCGCTGAGGGCACACAGGAGGGCATTTGAACGAATACATGGATGGGTTGATGGGCGGCCTCATCCGCCATCAGGCGCACCCCCTTCAGGCCAAACACATTGGCAATTTCGTGCGGGTCAACAAACATGCCGGTCGTGCCGCGCGGTGCCACAGCGCGGACAAATTCGGTCACGGTTAACATTCCCGATTCAACATGCATGTGAGCATCCAGCAAACCCGGGCAAAGGTAGCGGCCGTCCGCTTCAATAATCTGGGTATGATCACCAATCGTGTGTGCCGCTGAAGGCCCCACAAAGGCAATCCTGCCGTCCAAAACCGCAACATCCGTCGCCGGGATGATTTCCCCCGATTGGACACAGACCCACTTTCCGTTGCGAACAACCAGATCGGCCGGAATGCGTCCCATCGCGCAATCCACCAATTTGCGGGTGTTCTCAGCGGTTAACTGTTTCATTCTTTACCTCCGGTAAGAATGCAACCTGTCTCTCGAATGAAACAGGTTGCTGCTAACTGGATAATAAGCGTCTTGCCCGTTGATTGTGCACTTCAATCTGACGCATCAGATCAATCGTCTGCAATTCACCCTTGCGGACGATCAAACGACCGTGCACGACGGTGTAATCCACCGGGCGCGGCTGACAAAACACAATGGCCGCTACGGGATCATGGAGCGCACCTGCATAATCCAACCGGTTCAGGTTGATGGCAACAAAATCTGCGCATTTTCCGACTTCCAGCGAGCCGATGTCGCTGCGCCCCAAAACGGCCGCCCCGCCGCGGGTAGCCAGTTCCAGCGCCTGACGGGCGGTCATCAAAGGCGGCGCTGCTTCCTGGCTCAATGAAGCGCCTGCCAAACCTGCCCCCAAACGCGCCAGCAGCATGGCCTGACGCGCCTCAGCCAGCATGTGCGAGCCGTCGTTGGAAGCCGAGCCGTCCACACCCAAACCCACTTTTACGCCGGCTTGCAGGTAATTCATCACCGGTGCAATTCCCGAAGCCAAACGCATGTTCGAGGAAGGACAGTGAGCAACCCCGCACCCGCTATGAGAAAAGACCTGAATTTCTGTCGGGTTGACATGTACGGCGTGGGCGAACCAAACATCATTGCCCACCCATTCCAGCGCTTCCATGTAACCCACCGGCCGGTAGCCAAATTTCTGCTGGCAGAACACTTCTTCATCCTGTGTTTCCGCCAGATGAGTGTGCAAATGAACCCCATATTGGCGTGCCAGCCGCGCGCTTTCGCGCATCAACTCGCCGGTCACACTGAAGGGAGAACACGGCGCCAACACGATTTGCACCATTGAGCCGGGCTTTGGGTCATGATAGGACTGAATCAGTCGCTGCGAGTCGCGCAAGATGGCTTCCTCGCTGTCCACCACCGAGTCGGGCGGCAGGCCACCTTTGCTTTCCCCCAGGCTCATCGAACCGCGCGAGGCATGAATGCGCAGACCTAGCGGGCGGGCTGCCTCAATCTCGTCATCCAGCCGTGAGCCATTCGGGAAAAGGTACAGGTGATCCGAAGCAGTGGTGCATCCGGAAAGTGCCAGTTCTGCAAGCGCGGTTTGGGTGGAGATGAAAATATCTTCCGGCGTCATCCGCGCCCAAATTGGGTAGAGTGTTTTGAGCCAGTTGAACAGGTTGGCATCCTGAGCAACCGGTACCGCGCGGGTGAGAGTCTGATAAAAGTGGTGATGGGTGTTGATCAGACCGGGCATCACCACATGCCCGGAAAGATCCAGCACCTCATCGGCGGTTTGAGGCAGCTCATCACTTTTACCAACCTGCTCAATGAAGCCATTCCGGATGAAAAGACCTCCATCCGCAATCTCGCGGCGGAGGTCATCCATTGTAACCAGAACCGTAGCATTTTTGACGAGCAGAGTTTGCGTCATGGCAAATCCATTCTCGTTTTTGTCTCGCAGGTGGGAAATGTGGACTGATCAGACATCAGACATTCTCAGTTTAATGGATTTTAGCTGGCTTGTCAATTGTCAGACAACATGATTTTCGTCATAATTTATCCGCCAGCTCGGCCGCCCGCAGCGTATTTTGCAGCAGCATGGCAATCGTCATAGGGCCAACCCCGCCCGGCACAGGGGTGATGTGGCTGGCAACTTCTTTAACCTCATCAAAGGCAACATCCCCAACCAGACGTGAGCCTTTGGGATGGGTGGGGTCTTCGATGCGGTTGATACCCACGTCAATTACCACTGCGCCCGGTTTGACCCAGTCGCCGCGCACCATTTCTGCCTTGCCCACCGCGGCAATCAGCACATCCGCCTGACGAACCACCGCAGGCAGGTCACGGGTGCGTGAATGGCAGATGGTAACAGTGGCATCTTCGCGCACCAGCAGCAAGGCAACCGGCATGCCGACAATGTTGGAACGACCCAACACCACCGCATTGACGCCCCGCAGGGAAGGCAGTGTCTTTTTAAGCAGGTAAATACAGCCCGCCGGTGTGCACGGCACAAAGGCCGGTTCCCGTCCCTTTTGTGCCAGTCTGCCAATGTTGACCGGATGAAAACCATCTACATCTTTGTGAAGGCTGATGGTGTTCAAAACGGCTTCTTCATCCAGGCCGCCCGGCAGCGGCAGCTGCACCAGAATCCCATGAATGCGCGGGTCTTCGTTGCACTCCCGAACTACTTTCTCAACCTGCTCCTGGGTGGCATCGGCTGGCAGTTCAAACCCAAACGATTCGATGCCAACCTCTGCACAAGCCTTGCGTTTGGAACGAACATAAACATGGGAGGCTGGATTATCCCCCACCAGAACGGTTGCCAGCCCCGGCCTGGACTTTCCGGCAGCGATCCTTTCCTCAACCGTCCTTTTGACCTGCATCCGAACTTCTTCTGCAATCAACTTGCCGTCAATCAATGCAGCCGTCATTCTTCGCTCCTTTCTTTTTAAGGTGATTTATCGGCAGCCTGCGCCGTATTGACTCCTCGGTTGAGTTGTTCAGTTATCTGACAATGCTGGGATAATTCCATTATACCGATTTTTCCCAAAAAGACACCATCCTTCTGGCGAGTTGAAACGATTGATTTTGCATGAATAAGGTACTATCCGGTATAATTCATTCCAACAGGAGGATTGCGAACCCATGAGTAAAATTTGTGTCATTGGAACCGGTTACGTCGGGCTGGTAACCGGAACATGCTTTGCCGACCTTGGCAATGAAGTGCGCTGTCTGGATATTGACAATCAACGCATTGAAAAACTAAAACAAGGTATCATGCCGATTTATGAACCCGGCCTGGAACAACTGGTCAGCCAGAATGTCAAAGCCGGGCGTTTGATTTTTACCACCGATTATGAACAAGGCCTGGAAGATGCCGAATTTGCCTTCATCGCCGTCGGCACTCCATCGGGTGTGGATGGCGAGGCCGATCTGCAATACGTTCGGGCAGCGGCTGAAAAAATTGCCGATCTCGTGGATCATCCGATTATCGTCGTTAACAAATCCACCGTACCGGTCGGCACAGGCGACTGGGTATCCGATATCATCCGCAAACGCCGCGCCGGCAAGCCGCTGGATTTTGATGTGGTTTCGAACCCCGAATTTCTTCGGGAAGGCTCGGCAATCAACGACTTCATGTATCCCGACCGGATTGTATTGGGATCGGTCAACCGCGATGCAGCCTCCAAAGTGGCGCAACTTTATCTGAGCCTGCGCTGCCCGATCATGATTACGGACCTGCGCACTGCCGAAATGATTAAATACGCCTCAAATGCCTTCCTGGCAACCAAAATTTCCTTTATCAACGAAATGGCAAATATTTGCGAAGAACTGGGCGCGGATGTGCGTCAGGTGGCGCAGGGTATGGGCATGGATAAACGGATTGGCAATGCCTTCCTGGATGCCGGTTTGGGATGGGGTGGCTCCTGCTTCCCCAAAGACGTGAAAGCCTTAGCCCACATGGCTGTACTGCATGGCACCAATCCGCAGCTTTTACAGGCTGTCATGGATATCAACCGTAATCAGCGCCGCAGGGTTGTATTGCGCCTGCGCAAAGCCCTCGGTTCGCTGGACGAGAAAGTCATCGGCGTTTTGGGTCTTTCCTTCAAACCCAACACCGATGATATCCGCGAAGCCCCCGCCCTCGAAGTAATTCATCTGCTGCAGGTTGAAGGCGCAATCGTTAAAGCCTATGACCCACAGGCAATGGACGCCGCCCGCACCATGCTGCCGAAGGTGCATTTATGCGGCAATCCCTACGAAGTAGCCGAAGGCGCCGATGCGCTGGTTTTGGCCACCGAATGGAATGAATTTAAGCAGCTCGATTTCGAACGAATTGCCGGGCTGATGCGAAATAAATTGATCATGGATGGACGCAATCTCTGGGATCCGGAACGACTGCGTCAGTATGGCTTTACGTATTATGGTATTGGGCGACCCTCACTCAACGGCAACGACCTGAGTGGCTGCCCCTGAAAATTCTCCATCCGCCACAAAAGCCGGGCACCTCTTAATCAGGTGCCCGGTATGTTCAAAAGCATGAATTAAATGGGGTGAGTGGAATTTTGCCAACCGCGTGGTTGAACCGGGTCTTCAATCAGGATGCCCTCGAGGGCATCCCTCAACTGCCAGATGAGAGCATTGATCTGGTCATTGCCGACCCACCTTATGGATTGGGCAAAGACTACGGCAATGATTCGGACCGCCGCCACCCTGATGACCTGCTCAAATGGACCTGCCGTTGGATTGAACTGGTGCTGCCAAAACTGAAACCAAGCGGCAGCCTGTATATTTTCACCACATGGCGATACAGCCCGGAAATATTCCTTTACCTTAAGCAGCGCATGATCATGGTCAATGAGATCATCTGGGATCGCAAGGTACCCAGCATGGGTGGAACGACCCGCCGGTTTACCTCGGTACACGACACAATTGGTTTTTTTGCCAAGACCAATCAGTATTATTTTGATCTTGATTCCGTGCGCATCCCTTACGACCCACAAACCAAAAAGGCGCGTTCGCGCTCGATCTTTGTGGGAAAAAAGTGGCTGGAAATAGGCTACAACCCCAAAGATGTCTGGTCGGTAAGCCGCTTGCATCGCATTCACAGTGAGCGGGAAAACCACCCAACCCAAAAACCCCTCGAAATCATCGAACGCATGGTCAAAGCCTCCTGTCCGCCCGGCGGGGTGGTTCTGGATCCCTTTGCGGGTTCGGGAACCACCATCGCTGCCTGCCTGCTGAATCAACGAAATTACATCGCTTTTGAAATCAACCCCGATTATTACCAGATCATTCTCAAACGCATTGAAAAAATCAACCACGGCGAATCTGAATGGTAAAAGACGGGCAAAAAAAGCATATAGCGAGTTCATCACTCTTAACCCGTTCTTAACAGTTTTTGAGAAACGGGGATTCTTAAATTTACGTATAAATGTATTGAGAAAAAATTCAATTTTTATCTCAAAAAAGGAGCATGCCATGGATCAACTCTTCAGCTTGTTAGCCTGTCTGGTCCCCCTCTTTTTTGTTCTGATCTTCCTGTTCTTTTCCGCCATCAAGCAGCTTTACCAGTACGAACGCGGTGTGGTATTCACTTTGGGAAAATTCACCGGTACGCGCAACCCCGGCATTACCCTGATTCTGCCGGTAATTCAAAACATGCGCAAGGTGGACATGCGCATCAAAACAGCCGATGTGCCCCGTCAGGAAGTGATGACCAAAGACAACATCCCCATGCTGGTCAATGCAGTGGTGTACTTCAAAGTGGTGCGTCCGGAAGACGTGGTCATCAAGATTGAAGACCATGTGTATGCCATCCGCCAGTACACTCAGGCAGCCCTGCGTGATGTAATCGGCAATCATGAACTGGATTTTGTGCTCAGCGAACGCGAAAAGATTGCCAACAGCATCAAAGAAATTGTGGATGCCGAAACCAGCGGATGGGGCGTGGATGTGGAAAGCATCAAGATTCAGGAAATTGAACTGCCGGCTGAGATGAAACGCGCCATGGCAAAGCAGGCCGAAGCCGAGCGCGAACGCCGCGCGATGATCATTGCCTCGCAGGGTGAACTTTCAGCCGCTGAAAATCTGCGACAGGCCGCCGAAACCCTCGCCCAATCTGCCGGTGCTTTGCATTTGCGAACGCTGCAAACCATCCGCGATATTGCCGCTGACCCCTCTGAAAAAATTGTCCTCTTTGTTCCCTCCGATATCAACAACACCCTCAGCACCATCATGGGCAAGAAAGAATGAGCCGCAGCCTTCTTGATACCAAAACCCGCTACCTGCAGCTCGCTTTCAATTACGACCTCGCCCTGGCAAAGCAAATTATCCCCTCGTTACCGCAAAACGAGCGTATTTTCATCGAGGCCGGTACCCCCTATATCAAATACGAAGGAATGCGCGGCGTCCGCGAAATGCGCCGATTGTGGAAAGGTCAAATTGTGGCAGACCTGAAAATCAGCGATGGCGGGCGGCAGGAAGTGGAAATGGCCCATGATGCCGGGGCAACTGCGGTCACCGCTCTCGGCAGTTCTCCGGTTGAAACACTTGACCGCTTCGTTATCCGTTGCGCCGAGTTGAGCGTGATTTCGATGGTGGATATGCTGGGTGTGGAAGACCCGCTGGAAAAAATCATGCGCATGCGCCGTCCCCCCGATGTGGTCATACTGCACCGCGGTCGTGACGAAGAAAGCACCCGCGGCAAGGTCATCCAATACCGCCATGTTAATCGGCTGCGCAGTAAATTTGATGTGGTCATTTCAGCCGCCGGCGGGGTGGATTTACGCGAAGCACGCAGTGCCATTTTCAACGGCGCGAATATCGTGGTAGTCAATCTGGTCAAACCCGGCGATGAATGGCAGGGCATCCCCACCGATCAGGATGTGCCTGCCATTGCTGCCGAATTTCTGGCAACCATCGAATAAATCAGCGCCCGTTGTCCTTGCAATTGTGCAGGTGATGCAGCGATAGATATTCGCGCAAGTACTGACCGGTATACGAACCGGGGAAACCGCAAATTTGCTCCGGTGTTCCTTCGGCTACCAGCATTCCACCCCGGTCTCCGCCTTCGGGACCAAGGTCAATGATGTAATCCGCCACTTTGATGATGTCCATATTGTGTTCAATGATCAAGACCGAATTGCCGGCATCCACCAGGCGTTGTAACACCTCGATCAACTTGTGAACATCGGCGGCATGCAGCCCCACCGAAGGTTCATCCAGCACATACAGCGTCCTCCCCGTTGCCCGCCGCGAAAGTTCGCGGGATAATTTGACGCGCTGCGCTTCACCGCCGGAAAGGGTTGTTGCCGGCTGACCGATGCGGATGTAGCCCAAACCCACATCCTCCAGTGTGCGCAGTTTGTTGACAATCGCCGGGAAGGCCGAGAAGAAATCCAGGGCTTCGCTGACGGTCAAATCCAACACTTCGGCAATATTTTTCCCCTTGAAGCGCACCTGCAACGTTTCGCGGTTGAAACGTGCCCCATGGCAGACATCACACGGAACGTAAACATCCGGCAGGAACTGCATTTCAATGCGTAGCTGCCCCTGCCCCTGGCAGGCCTCGCAACGCCCGCCATGCACATTGAAGGAAAACCGCCCGGCTTTGTAGCCACGCAGTTTACTTTCGGGGAGTTCGGCAAACAACTTGCGAATTTCATCAAACAGGCCGGTATACGTACCGGGATTAGAGCGCGGCGTCCGCCCGATCGGCGATTGGTCAATGTTGATAATTTTGTCGAGATGTTCCAGGCCTTCGATGCGTTCATATTCTCCCGGCTGAGTGTGGGCGCCATTCAAATCACGGGCAAGCGCATTGTAGAGCACATCTACCATGAGAGTGGATTTTCCGGAGCCGGAAACGCCGGTGATGCACACCAGTTTTCCCAGCGGTATGCTGACATCCAGATTTTTCAGATTGTTTGCCCGCGCGCCAACGATACGCAAGGTTTTACCGTTGCCATTCCGGCGTTTGGGCGGCAGCGGCACCTGCTGGCGGCCAGAGAGGTATGCACCCGTCAGCGATTTTGGGTTTTCCAGAATCATTTGCGGGGTACCTTCTGCAACAATATAACCGCCGTGTTCTCCCGCACCCGGCCCAAGGTCAATTACCCAGTCCGCCGAACGAATGGTTTCCTCATCATGTTCCACGACCAGAACGGTGTTCCCCAGATCGCGCAGTCCCTTGAGGGTGGCCAGCAAGCGGTTGTTATCGCGCGGGTGCAGCCCAATGGATGGTTCATCCAGCACGTACAACACCCCCATCAGCCGGGAACCAATTTGGGTGGCAAGCCGGATGCGCTGGGCCTCCCCGCCTGAAAGGGTGCTTGCCGATCGGTTGAGGGTCAGATAATCCAGACCCACATCCACCAGAAAACCCAGCCGCGCTTCAATCTCTTTCAGTACCCGGCCGGCAATTGCCTGATCGCGCGCCGAGAGGGGCGTTTGAGGGCCGTTCAGGCGTCGTACCCACTCTAAGGTACGGTTAACCGGCCAGGAAGTTACCTCGACGATATTGAAGTTATCCACAGTGACTGCCAGCGCTTCAGGTCGTAAGCGGCTACCCTGACAGGTCGGGCAGGGGCGGTCGCTCATAAACTCGGTGATTTTATTGCGGATATATTCCGAAGAAGTTTCCCGAAAGCGTCGTTCCAGATTGGGAATGACCCCTTCGAAGGCAGTTTGATACGAGGATTGCCGGTCGTTACGGCCATGAAAGTGAATGCGGATTTCCTCCCCCCCTGTTCCGTAAAGGATTTTATCCAGTTTTTCCCTGGGGATGGATTTGACCGGAGCGTTCAGGTCAATGTGATACCGCGCCGCAACCGCTTCGACCATTTGCCAGTAATACCCGCCCTGATCACGCGGACCGTTCCATTCCAGTGCAATGATTGCCCCATCATTCAGCGAGCGTTCCTTATCTGGAATCAGCAAGTCCGGGTCAATTTCCAGTTTACTGCCCAACCCCTGACAGTCGGGGCAGGCGCCGTGCGGGGTATTGAAAGAAAAAGTGCGCGGTTCGATCTCCGGCAGAGAAACACCGTGCTCCGGGCAGGCTAGATGCTCCGAGAAGAACAAATCCTGCCCAGGATCGGTGGAGAGATTTTGAACGATCAGGTAGCCTTCACCCACCTTCAGGGCAGTTTCCACCGAGTCGGTCAACCGCGAGCGGGCAGCCTGTTCCTCTTCGGCATTTTCCGCTTTGCTCAGCACCAGACGGTCAACCACAGCCTCAATGTTGTGTATTTTGTAACGGTCAAGCGTAATTTCCTCATCCAGTGAATAAACAGTGCCGTCCACCCTCACCCGCACAAAACCGGCTTTGCGGATTTCATCAAAGACCGCCTGATAGGTACCTTTCCTGCCGCGTACAATTGGGGCAAGGATCAAAATCCTTGTCCCTTCCGGCATTCTTTCAATGGCGTCCACAATTTCCTGTGCTGATTGGCGCACCACCTCCCGTCCGCACACCGGGCAATGGGGAATGCCGACCCGGGCAAATAACAAACGGAGATAGTCATACACTTCGGTAACCGTCCCAACGGTTGAACGCGGATTACGCGAAGTGGCTTTTTGATCAATGGAAACAGCCGGTGAGAGCCCCTCAATCGAATCAACATCCGGCTTCTCCATTTGCCCTAAAAACTGACGCGCATACGCCGAGAGCGACTCGACATAACGGCGCTGTCCCTCGGCAAATATCGTATCGAAGGCCAGCGAACTTTTACCCGACCCCGAAAGACCGGTAATCACCACCAGTTGATCGCGGGGAATTTCAACGGTGATATTTTTTAAGTTGTGCTCGCGAGCACCGACTACCCGAATAACATTTTGGGTCATGGCTGAAAACCTTTTTTAGAAACTATATTCTATTATAACATGCCTTTCGGGCATGAAAGCAATTTTGAATCAGGCAATCCATAATTTTACCGCAAAACAAAACTGCCCCGTCATTGTTAATAACTCTTAACCTCTTTTTCGCCCATTGATTACAGCCTCTATGTATAATCTTTTCATTCCGAGAAATTATTTTGGAGAGAAAAATTATGGAAGAACAAAAACGCAAGCGCGCAATTTGGGCATGGACGATGTACGATTGGGCAAATTCGGCTTTTGCCACCACCATGATGGCAGCTGTGCTGCCCGTTTATTACACTTCAGTGGCGGCCGCCAACCTCCCGCCCAACATTGCTACCGCTTACTGGGGCTTTACCACTTCCATATCTGCCCTGATCGCCGCATTAATCAGCCCAATCCTCGGCGCAATGGCCGATTTCAGAGGCGCTAAAAAACGCTTTCTGACCATTTTTATGATGCTGGGCGTAACCGGCACCGCCCTGCTTTACTTTGTCCGCACCGGAGACTGGCTGCTGGGTTCGCTCTTCTTTATTTTGGGAAACATCGGCTTTGCCGGCAGTCTGGTTTACTACGACGCTTTACTGCCCCATGTGGCCAGACCTGAGGAGCTGGATCAGGTTTCCTCACGCGGTTACGCCATGGGCTATATCGGCGGGGGTGTACTGCTGGCAATCAACCTGGCGATGATACTGATTGTGCCCGGTTTCTTTCCGCCCGAACAGGAAGCCGAAATTACCCAACTGATGACCAGAATGGCATTTTTAACGGTTGCGGTGTGGTGGTTTATCTTCACCCTGCCCCTGCTGCGTCATGTTTCGGAGCCCAAACGGCGCATTCTACCGGGCGAAGAAAAATTCAACCCGATTCAAGCCAGCTTCAGCCGCTTAGGCACCACCTTCAAAGAAATCCGCAATTACCGCGATCTCTCCATTTTCCTGCTGGCTTTCTGGATCTACGCCAACGGAATCGGCACTATCATTACCATGGCTACCGCCTATGGTAACGAAATTGGCATCGGACAGACTACCCTGATCGGCACCTTGTTGATGGTCCAGTTCCTGGCTGCCCCGTTTGCCATCCTGTTCGGCCGGCTTGCCAAACGAATTGGGCCAAAAAAGGCAATTTATCTCAGCCTGTCGGTTTACACCCTGATCTCCATCATGGGCTATTTTCTGCAATTTGAGTGGCAGTTCTGGGCATTGGGTGCCATGGTTGCCACGGTGCAGGGTGGCAGTCAGGCGCTCAGCCGTTCGGTGATGGGGCGCATGATCCCCAAAAGCAAATCGGCTGAGTTTTTCGGTTTTTTCAGCGTGTTTGAAAAGTTTGCCAACATCGCCGGGCCGTTCTTGTTTGGTGTGGTCTCCACTCTGACCGGGGCCAGCCGCTTGAGCATTGTTTCATTGATTTTCTTCTTTGCCATTGGCATGGCACTGCTCAGCCGGGTGAATATCGAACGCGGTATGAAAGTAGCCGAACAAGAAGAGCAAACCCTGATCGATCAGGAGGCTCTCACTCAAACCGCATAGGTTTCATCCCCACAATCCGCTTTGTACGGCTGCAAACCACAGAGCAACCAGCAAAATCACTATGCCGATGGAGATGGTCAGTGCAGTAATCAAACGGCTGCGCATGCCTCCCTCCTCCTACACCAGATCAAACCGTTCGGAGTGAACATCGCCGGAAAAGAAACCCATTTTAGCCAGGCTATCCTCAACGGAGTTCATCATGGGCAGCGGCCCGCACACAAAAATTTCTATGCGGTCTTTCCGGCGCTCCAGCGGCAACCAGCGCTCAAGCACCTTACGGGTGATATAGCCCGTTTCACCCTCCCAGCCGGGGGGAGGATTCTCCAAAACATAAACCACCCTCAAATTCAAACGATTCTTCAATTCCTCAATTTCTTCGATGAGGGTTAAACTTTCCAGGTCTCTGCCGCCGTAAATCAAGAGCAACGGGCGCTGATCATTGCGCTGCGCCAGGGTATGCAGCATGCTCACCATTGGCGTGATTCCCACACCGCCGGCAATGAATACAAACTCTTTTGCGTCAGGGTGACGATCAATGCTGAATGCACCATAAGGGCCGTCCACGTAAACCTTATCACCGGGTTTTAACTCTTTAATCCTTTGGGTAAAGTCTCCCAATTCCTTAATCGTAAACCGCACACTCCCATCCGAAGCCGGCACTGAGGAAAAGGAAAAGGGATGCTCGGCGTCCTTAAAAGGTGAGTTGAAAGCGGTAATCCATGCAAATTGACCCGGATGAAACTGCAGCCCGGCATGACCGTCGGGTTCCAGCACCAGCGACCAGCTGCCGCCGCGTTCCGCTTTGACCTCCCGCACCCGATAGGGAGTGCGCAGCAATTGCCATGGCTTCCAAACCCGGGTGTAAAACAGCAATCCTACAAAGAAAATCGAATAGCCCGCCCAGAGCAGCCGCTTCCACGGCTCATTGATATACCAGTTGACCCCCAGCACATGCAGCATGGCAAAGGCTACTGCGGCGGTTGCCAGCACGCCATGCCAGATTCGCCAGCGGGTATATTCAATTTTTAGCGGCTTACGCCACAAAGCCATCACAATCAATCCGGAAAGAGCCAGCAGGGATGTGACCGCAAAACGGGCACGCCAGGGGGTATCTGGCGAGAAGATATTCAAAATGCTGACCGGATGAATTTGTGGAATGAAAAGCAAAATGGGATGTACCAGAATGAGGACAAAAGCAAGGATCGAAATCTGGCGGTGAAAGTGATACACCACATCCGCGCCATAGGGGGCCTTGATTGTTTTGAAGCGGGCTGTCAGCGCAAATTGCAACGCCATCATCGCCAGCCCCACAAAACCCAACGCTACCGAAAACTCGCGGATGAACTCGCGGCCCGGCGGTCGGGGCGGCAGGAACATCACCAACACCGGTAAAAGTGTCAGAAACAGGTATACCAGAACCCAGAAGATCCCCTGAAAAATTCGATTGAGCCTGTGGTTGATCATCATTGCCCTCAAATCTCCCCTAATCATAACATACGCCCCGCCGGTGCGCTGTACCGGCAGGGCGTTTTTGTACAAAGCTAATTATGTGCAGATAAATGATACGCTATGGAGCAGTTATTTCATACAACTCGACCAGCACACCCCCGCTGCTCTTCGGATGGATAAACGCCATTTTTCGCCCCGGCAGTTCCAGCGGAGTTTCATTAATCAAGCGCACTCCTTTGGCTTTTAAGTCTGTCAGCATCCCTTCAATGTCTTCCACCTCAAAGCACAGGTGGTGCATTCCACCCCCGCGTTCGGCAAGGAATTTTGCCACACCGGTATCTTCACTGGTGGGGCGCACCAGCTCTACTTCGCTTTCGCCAACCGGAATGAACACAACCGTCGCTTTTTGACTGGGTACATCTTCAACATGATCCACTTTCAGACCCAACGCATCCCGCCAGAAAGCTAATGAAGCGTCCACATCCGAAACCGCAATTGCCACATGATTGATTTTTTTGATTTTCGCCATTTTTCACTCCTTGAACTAAATCCATGCCGGAGGTATGTATTCTCCCCACACTTTGCGTAACACACCGCAAATCTCTCCCAGCGTTACGTCGTTTTCCACCATCGTGATAAACAACGGCATCAGGTTTTCACTGCCTTTTGCGGCTGTTTCCAGTCGAGCCAGCAATTCACCGACCCTGGTTGAGTCGCGGCTGGCGCGTAGTTCTGCCAGACGCTGACGCTGCTGGCGCTCGATGGCCGGATCGACTTGCAGCGCCTCCAATTCCAGTTTTTCCTCCACTTGAAAAGCATTCACACCAACCACAATTTGTTCTTTATTTTCGACAGCCTTTTGATAGCGGTAAGCCGCCTCTTGAATCTCATTTTGGATGTAGCCGCTTTCGATGGCTGCCAGCGCTCCACCCATTGCATCAATTTTTTTAATGTACTCGCAGGCCCGCTCTTCAATTTCATTGGTAAGATATTCAATAATGTACGAACCGGCCAGCGGGTCTATCGTATCTGCCACCCCCGATTCGTAGGCAATAATCTGCTGGGTGCGCAAGGCAACCCGCACGGATTTTTCAGTCGGCAGCCACAGGGCTTCATCCATGCTGTTGGTGTGTAGGGATTGTGTCCCTCCCAGCACTGCCGCAAGGGCTTGAATGGCTACGCGAACGATGTTGTTTTCCGGCTGCTGGGCTGTCAGCGTTGAGCCGCCTGTCTGGGTATGAAAGCGCAGCATCCACGATTTGGGGTCCTGAGCGTGAAATCGTTCCCGCATGATTCTCGCCCACATGCGACGCGCTGCGCGGAACTTGGCAATTTCTTCCAGAAAGTTATTATGGGCCGCAAAGAAAAAGGATAATTGATCGGCAAATCGGTCCACCTCCAGTCCGGATTGCAGGGCTGCCTGCACATAGGCAATCGCATCCGCCAGCGTAAAGGCAACTTCCTGGACAGCCGTTGAGCCGGCTTCGCGGATGTGATAACCGGAAATGCTGATGGTGTTCCAGCGCGGAACATTCCTCCCGCAATATTGAAACACATCCGTTATCAGACGCATGGATGGCCCCGGCGGGAAGATGTAAGTTCCCCGTGCAACATATTCTTTCAGAATATCATTTTGAATGGTACCGCGCAGCCATTTTTCCTCAACCCCCTGCCGGCGTGCTACGGCAATATACATCGCCAACAGAATGGCGGCCGGGGCGTTGATGGTCATACTGGTGGAGACCTTATCCAGCGGAATTTCATGAAAGAGAATCTCCATATCCCGCAAGGAGGAAATGGACACCCCTACTTTTCCCACCTCTCCGCTGGCAATTGGGTCGTCGGCATCATAACCAATCTGGGTTGGCAAATCAAACGCCACTGAAAGCCCGGTTTGTCCCTGCTGAAGCAGATATCGGTAGCGGCGGTTGGATTCTTCAGCAGTGGCGTATCCGGCATACTGGCGCATTGTCCAGAATCGCCCGCGGTACATGGTTGGCTGAACCCCGCGGGTAAACGGGTACTCGCCCGGGAAACCCAACTCTTTGAGATAATCGCACTTGAAGGGTAGTCCCAGCCTTGGTAAAGGAATTTGCGAGGGGGTAAAAAATTCAGGTTGACGTTCCGGATACTTGGCAATCAGAGGTTTCAGGACTTCTTCTTCCCAACGTTTTCGTTCGGATTCAAGCGACATTTTTTTCCTCTTTCCGCAAAAGGGTGAACCTGATTTTAGTATACCGTAGCCGCCCTCAATTCGGACTGGAAGAATTTATGGTAAACTACAAACAAATATCCTGAACTGTTCAAAATTCCCTGGTCGGGGGTATTTTTTTGTGCACTTCAAGGAACAACTCTGATGACCCCATTCCTGCAACTCATCTTTGTCCTCACCATCATTCTTTTTGCATCGAAACTGGCCGGTTATCTGACCACCAAAATTGGTCAGCCGGCTGTGCTGGGTGAACTGCTGGTTGGCTTGCTGCTCGGCCCATCGCTCATAGATTTGACACATCTTGTCTTTATTACCGACCGTCATCTGGGCGAGGTGGTGGCCGAATTTGGCGAGATCGGCGTTCTGGTGTTGATGTTTCTGGCGGGTTTGGAACTTCATTTTTCGGAATTGACCCGCAACACCCGCGTGGCGGCTTTCAGCGGGATTCTGGGCGTCCTCACGCCGGTGGGATTGGGGCTGCTTGCCGGGCGACTGTTCGGTTACTCCTTCCCCAACGCTGCCTTTATCGGACTGACCCTGGGAGCTACCAGCGTCAGTATTTCCGCTCAAACCCTGATGGAATTAAAGGTTTTGCGCAGCCGGGTCGGGCTGGGTCTGCTGGGTGCGGCCGTGTTCGATGATATTCTGGTCATTCTTCTGCTTTCTACCTTCCTTGCGCTTTCGGGTGGTGGCAGTGCATTTGACATTTTGATTGTTTTTGTAAAGATGATCGGGTTTCTCAGCCTATCGGCTGCATTTGGCTTGTGGGTCTTACCCAGACTCTCCCGCCGCGTCAGCGCCATGCCTGTCAGTCAGGGGATGTTGACTTTCAGTTTGATCATCATGATGATTTACGGTCTGGCTGCCGAATTAATCGGCGGTATGGCTGCCATCACCGGCACATTCCTGGCAGGTTTGATGTTCGCCCGCACGCCGGAAAAAAACCAGATCGAACCCGGGTTGCGTTCACTTGCTTACAGTTTTTTTGTTCCCATTTTCTTCGTCAACATTGGATTAAGCGTGGATACCCATACGCTTAACCTGAATGCCCTCTGGTTGATGCTTGTAATCAGCACATTTGCTATACTGGGTAAAGTGATTGGCTGCGGTTTGGGAGCAAAACTGGGTGGTTTCAACTGGCTTGAATCGCTGCAGTTGGGCATTGGGATGATTTCCCGCGGAGAAGTGGGCCTGATTGTTGCCAGTATCGGTCTGGCAGAAGGATACATCAATGAAACTGTCTTTTCAGCAATCGTAGGCATGGTGCTGATTACCACCCTGCTCACCCCGCCCTTACTGCGGGCGTCCTTTAAAACAGCCACCGCCTACTCAACTGCCCCCGCTCAAGAATAACGATTCCCGATGGTTCACGGGAGGAAAATATGTACATGATTTTCTTCGTTTTACACAATCCAGAACTTCTCGAACAGGTGTTGAATGCCTGGGAAGAAGCCGGCGTTGGTGGAGTAACCATTTTTCCCAGTACAGGCTTGGCGCGTATCCGCGCCAAAGGTGCATGGCGGGACGACTTACCGCTATTTCCCAGTCTGGAAGATTTTCAGGAACACCTCCAAAATCTCAATCGCACGCTGATCACCATTGTCGAAAATGATGCCATGGTAGATAAAGTGGTGGCTGCCACCCAAAAGGTAACCGGCGACCTCAATCTGCCCAATACTGGCATTCTCTCCGTTTTGCCGGTGGTTCGTAGTTACGGCTTAAACCGTATTCCAGACGTCAATGGATCGTAGAATGTGGCGGTACTTGTAAAGCCAACGGCGATTAAGATCGACTACAAAAATATTAAACTAAGCCTAACATATTTATGCCGATTCTCCAATTGTTTCTCCTAATCCTATGAAAAAATCCTATTCTCCAGAAGGTGTTTTCCTCATTATCGGCACTATTTTTGGGCTATTATTTGCGGTTTTCATCCCTTACGGGGCAGGTTTTGATGAGGAACAACACGTTGTCCGCATTTTTGATATTGCAGCATGGAATTTCCTTCCTAACCGGAATGAATCATCTGGAAAGACATATGCATATGCGGATTTCATTAGATTATCCTACCAACGGCGTTATTTTCAGACACCAGCATTCGATCAATTTGAGCCTGATTACTTTCTTAAACCTCTTGACAAGAACCAAACAGTGGGAATAGTAACTCGTTCCATCTATTCACCTGTAAATTTCATTCCCCAAGCTGTTGTAGCACGATACTTCTGGCGAAAATTAGATTTTCCGGTTATTCCAATCGCTATTCTTTGCCGGGTTTTAGGAGTCATCACTTATCTGGCAGGATGTTATCTTGCTATTCGTTTACTCCCCATTGGAAAATGGGTAATGGTCACGTTAGCTCTAGCACCTACCGCACTCTTTCAGGCCTCAACTTTGAATACGGATGGATTTACGAATGCTATTAGTTTTCTTTTTATAGCAATTTCTTCGAATCTGTTTTTGGAAACCAGCAATCCTCTTCCAAAAAGGAAACTTGCTTTTCTGATATTAATTATCATTTTAGTTGGAATGGCTAAACCCGGATTATTTTTCATCTTCCCATTATTGTTGTGGCTGCCCTATAAAAAAATCAATTCTTCATTTTTCAAATTTACTATTTGGTTTGCTGTCTTCCTGGCAATCTTCTTTGCCTTATCCTATAATTTTCTAGCGTTGCAAAACTCCCATTTCACTAATAATGAGGGGAGTAACCTGAGTCGCCAATTTGCGTTTATCGTAAATCAACCTGTGGATTTTCTATATGCTTTTTTATGGGGAAATCTCCGGTCTATTGGAAATTATTTAGGAGAGTGGATTGCTGTCTACGGGCACTGGGCAGGTAAAGTTCCTGGACTGGTCTATATCCTCTTTCTGGTTTCATTGTTTATTGCACTTGGCTGGGACAACCGAATTCCAACATTTAGCCGATGGCAACGTATTGGTTTCTTACTTACCTTTATAATTTCCACTGGAGCGTTTGCTCTCATGCATGCTATTGCTATATATAACCCAGGTGATTTATCAGTGTTTGGTCGTCAAGGACGTTATTATATTCCCAGCGCTCCAATGTTATTTCTAGCCATCCAAGGATTATTTTCGCTAAAAGGATTTCTCCACAACCATGCTCAAAAAATAATCTTGAACTCTCTATTGGGAACACTTGTTTTCTTTGCAATTGGCATTTATGCTTCCTACTATACCTACTGTGGTACTTCTATTTACTCATTACAAGGTTGTAAGCAACCAATTTATAAAAACATCGCATGGACCCAAACACCAGCTCTAACCCTTAATTCTAAAACCACAGTAGTGCAACAATTTTCAAGTCACTGTATTCCAATAGATAAAGTTCAGGTTTACCTACATTCTTACTCCGATACGAGTGACTCCACAATAATGAAAATAAGTATTTACGATTCGGAGAAACGGATTTTACATACCGAAAAAATTCCTTTACAAGAATTACTTACTGAGGACTTCTTGTTTATTTCGGTTTCAAATCCTTTTCTCCAATCCATTCAAAAAGAATATTTTTTTGAATTTAGAGTTTTGGGCACTGGTTCAGTAGACCTTGCCGTCAATGAATTCGATTACTTCAGAGAGGGCGTTTTATTTGTACAAGGGAATCCAGTTCCTCAGGACATCGTCTTCATGTATCAATGTAAACCCTTTTGGCAACAAATCTTTCATCCTGTGAATTCAAAATGACTCTATGGATGATCAATTGATAAGGCCTCAAGTAGGTTCTTCCAACAAGTCAAATTCCCGAAAGAAACCTCTTTGGCAAACATAAAAACCTCATTCAGAGGTGCAATATGCAGACAGCAGTTATTATCCCAGCCTATCGGGTAGAAAAACATATTGAAAGAGTGATTAATTCGATTCCGGATTTCATTGATTACATTATCGTCATTGATGATGCATCCCCTGATAGGACTGCCGAAATTGTTAAAAAGTTACAAGAGAGTGATCAAAGAATTATTTTGATTAAGCACTTTAATAACCAAGGGGTTGGAGGTGCAATGATAAGCGGATTTAGAAAAGCCCTTGAGACTCAAGCAGATATTTGTATCAAAATGGATGGCGATGGTCAAATGGATTCATCTTACCTAAAAAATCTTTTAGAACCTTTGATTCAAGGAATAGCGGATTATACAAAAGGAAATCGGTTTAGAGATTTTAACGCGCTCAGAAAGATGCCCTATTTGCGACGTTTTGGGAACCTTGTGTTAAGCTTTCTCATAAAAGCTGCAACTGGTTATTGGAATATCTTTGATCCAACCAATGGTTTTATTGCTATCAGAAGAGAAATTTTATCTCAATTAGAACTTGAGCAAATTGATAAAACTTACTACTTTGAAACCTCAATGCTGGCAAATCTTTATCTTATCAATGCCAAGGTTATAGATGTTCCAGTTCCTGCCCGGTATGGGGAAGAAGTGTCTAATCTGAAAATTTCAAAAATAATTTTTGAATTTCCTCCAAAATTATTAAGAACATTGATACGCAGAATTATTTTGAAATATTTCCTTTTTGATTTCTCGATGGCATCGGTATACTTGATGACGGGATTGCCCCTTTTGTGTTTTGGGTTAGTATTCGGTATATTGAAGTGGATAAAGTATGCTTCGCTGGCAATTCCAGCACCTACGGGAACTGTAATTTTACCCACAATGTGTATTTTACTGGGGATTCAATTTATCCTATCATCTTTACAAATTGATTTAAACTCAGTGCCTAACCAACCATTATCAAAACCTCTGCCCGATATAAAATAATCGTGCTAAGTAGTCGTTAAGGTAAAATGGATGGATAGAGTTCCTTCAGTTTGATGCGAGCATCATCTGTACGGAATTGCCAATTCACTCTGGTATTTGAGCGGTTGCATTCATTTGTCAATTCTGGGGGCTCCTGAACAAAGCGGTGAATATCAGAGATGTTGTTATTCATGGTTCTACCCAAAATACTCAATTCAAACTCGGCCATATTGAGCCAACTGCCGTGTTTGGGCGTGTAGTGAAACTCCAGCTTTCGCTAGATTCGCCGTGCTTCTTGCGACGCGAAGGTCTCGTACAAGGCAGCGGGTCTGGAGGTGGCCAGGTTGTCCAAGACAACCCGGATCAGCGTAGCCTCTGGAAAAATCTCATCCACCAGCCTTTTCCTGAAATACGCAAAGTCTTTCTTGGCGTGTTGCTGCGTCAACTGAATATGCCGTTTGTTCACCAGATGTACGAACAGCATGTGCAGGTAAGCGACGCTGTGCCACTGATACTCATAATCGATCCGTTTCGTCGTCCGGCTTGGGTAGGCATAATCAGTGGGGTTTCACCGATCAAGGCACGTCTCCATTCATCGTAGCAGACCAATGGATGTTGGGGATCCAAAGGTTGCTGGTAGAGAACCAACAGCTCTTTCATACCAGCCACGTAATCCGGGTCAGATTCCGGAATGTGCCACATCTCTTGCTACCAGGGCTTCAGTTCGTTTTATTTGAGCGTTTGTCGCTCCGTCTCATGCGATACGGTATCTACAACTCCGAGCTGCACTAACTTACCTGCCAATATCGTCGCAACCTCGAGTGAGCCCGTCCCTCGTGGGCTTCTGAGCAGACGAGCACGATTAATGTGGCTTCTGAGCGCCATCTAGCCTGCGCTTTTGCCCAGGTCGGAGATCTTCATTACAAGGCTTGTTCAATTCCATCAGCCACAATACACTTGGGAATCCGCTCGACGCAAGAGCGGCTGACATTCAAGGCTGCCATAATTTCTGGATCGGATAATCCTTCATCTGCTTACAACATGATCATCGCCCGTTTGAATTAGCATGCTATTGCTTTGTATTTATGCGTCAACGTTTCCAGCGTCTGGCGTTTTTCATCGCTTAGATTGATAAGGCACTTTTTTCGTGGCATCTCCAGGGCTTCTTTGCTCCTGAAGGTTGCATGTGTCGTTCCATCTTATTTTCTTTGACTGACTACCAGAAATATTTGCATCTAAAAAATTTTTAGATATAAACACTTAATAGAAGTAAAAATTATGAGAAATCCACCGCCCGCCACATGAGAGTGTTGAAAAACTCAGGTCAACCCCCACCTGTGGGGGTATTTTTGCCAAAATTGCGAAAAACAGCCCCCATATGTGACTTTTTCAACACTCTCGCCACATTTTATTTGACGGAACGAGTAGGGTCTGGTAAAATCATTGAGCTTGGAGCGTTGTACCCTTCGCTCTCAGCCAATTCTCATTTTTTGTTGGATGAAAGGGCTTGTATCATGAAAGTTTTGCTGATTAAGGACGTTTACAAACTGGGACGCGCTGGTGATGTGAAGAAAGTTGCCGATGGTTTTGGCCGCAACTATCTGATCCCGCAAGGACTGGCAGTTCTGGCCACCCCCGGCACGCTTAAACAGGTGGATCAAATCCGTGCCAAAGCCGCTGCCCGCCGCCAGGAATTGAACAGCGAAATGAGCAGTGTTGCCGAAAAATTATATGGCAAATACTTCACTTTCGCCTCCAAAGCCGGTGAAACCGGGAAACTTTACGGTTCAATTACCACTCAAATGATTGCCGATGCAATCAAACAAAACCTGGGTATTGAGGTTGACCGTCACCAAATCGAATGCGAGCCGATTCGCAATCTGGGCGAACATGTTGCCCACGTCCGCCTGACGGTTGACCTTGTTCCTGAAATCCACATTGTGGTTCACCGTGAAGGGGAAGTTGTACAGGTTCCTGGTGCGGAAAGCCAACCCCAGCCACAATCCGAAACCCCTGCCGAAGAAACGCCGGCAGCCTGAGACAAAAACGCGATTTTTCAATCAATCAAGACCGGCCAGTGCCAGTAATTCGGCGGCAGGCCGGTCTTTGATTGAGGGTATAATACGGCAATGAAACTCACCCTTGGGCAGTACCTGCGTCAACTGCGCGAAGAGCGCGGATTCAGCCTCGAACAACTGGCTCAGGCAACCCGTATTAACCCTACCTACCTGCGTGCGCTGGAAAACGATGAGCCATCTCTGCTGCCCTCCGCGGTTCAGGGGCGCGGCTATCTACGCTTGATCGCCAGCACATTCAACATCAACCCGCAACCTCTCCTGGCTGCTTTTCCGGATAAGGAGCTGGTGTTATCCTCCCCAGCAACGGAGGAAAACCCAGTCGTGGAGGAAGCACAACCCGAACGAACCCAGCCGGCCAGCGTTTCCACTTCCCCTCCCGTCAACGAAACCACGCCGCAAACAGAGGCGGCAGATGAAGTCTACAGCGAAACCGTCCCACAAGGGGAAGCCATCTCATCGGAGGATACCCAACTTTCATCGCTTCCGGTTGAGGGGAGTTCTACTTTCATCTTTTCCCAAATCGGCCAGCAATTCCGCGCTCAACGCGAGGCGTTGGGAATTTCTCTGGAAGATGCTGAACGATTTACCCGCCTGAAAGCCCGTTATTTGCGGGCTATCGAGGAAGGGCTTCTGGAACAGCTCCCTTCCCTTGTTCAGGGAAGAGGAATGCTGCGCAATTACGCTGAATTTCTCAACCTTGACAGCGAAGCCATCTTATTGCAATTCGCCGATGGATTGCAGCGCCGTCGGCTGGAACACCTGGCCGCCACAGCGCCTTCCCGCGCAACAACATCTCCCGCCGGAAAAACGAGATTTCCCAATCGTTTCTCTCTTTTCCTACGGAGATGGATGACACCTGACCTGCTGGTGGGGAGCATGTTGTTTTTTATCCTCCTGGTATTCGTCATCTGGGGCACGGCGCGCGTTTCCGGTTTGCAAGATCAGGAGACACAGGTAACACCCCCCTCCATTTCCGAAATCCTGTTGAATACCGCTGATGTGAGCGGCTCAACCATCGCGGCCCTCGCTGAATCACCCACCCCGACCGCCGCACAAAACAACACCTTCACCTTACCATCTTCCCCCGAGGAAAGTGGAGAATCCCCCAGCCAGCCGCCTGCCAGCAGCGACCCCGTGCAGGTGTATGTGATTGCCAATCAACGCGTCTGGATGCGGGTTGTGGTAGATACCCGCGTCGCGTTTGAAGGGCGTACCATTCCCGGCAGCGCTTATCCGTTCACCGCTAAAGATGCGATTGAATTAACCGCCGGAAATGCAGCCGGAATTCAAATTGTGTATAACCAGAATAATTTAGGCAATTTAGGCGGGGCAGGTGATGTGATTCGTTTGATTTTTACCGCGCAGGGCACGGTTGTTCCAACCCCGTTGTTTACCAGCACTCCCGCCCCCACTCTGCCGCCCACCTTCACCCCCCAGCCTACGCCGCTATTACCCACCCCCACTGTGACACCGTTCGTTCCTTAGAGGTAGGATGAAATCCAAAAGCTTTTACCTGCTTTCATTAGGTTGCTCCAAGAATACTGTAGATTCGACCTCCATGGCGGAGCTGCTCCAACGCGCCGGATATCAGCCAACTGAAAAAGCGGCGCAAGCTTCCGTCTTGATTGTGAACACCTGTGGCTTCATTCAACCGGCGCGCGATGAATCCATCCGCGAGCTGCGCGCGTTAGCCCGCCGTAAACGCAACGGACAAATCCTGATCGCTGCCGGATGCTTAACCCAGCGCTACCGCGAGTGGGTACTGCAGCAAGTACCCGGTATTGATGGCATCATGGGCACCCGCCGCTGGATGGATATTCTGGATGTCATCGAAAAAGTTCGTCAATCGCCGCCCCAGCCGGTTTATCACATTCCTGAGGACGGCATCATCGGGCGGGATGAAAAGGGGGTTCTACGCGCTGCCGTTCAAGGCAGCAGTGCATACCTGAAAATTGCCGATGGCTGCCGCCGTCCGTGTGCATTTTGTGCCATCCCGCTGATCAAGGGGACGCTGGTCAGCCGCCCGGCGGAGACCATTGTTCAGGAAGCCAAACAGCTTGAACGGCAAGGCGTCCAGGAACTGATCCTGATCGCTCAGGACACCACGGATTACGGCCACGATCTCGGTATTCGAGACGGATTGCCGGCTCTGTTGGATGACCTTTTGAAAGCCACCTCGATTCCCTGGATTCGCATCCTGTACGCCTTTCCGGGCTACGTCACCGACCGGTTGATCGAAATGATGGCATCCAACCCGCGCGTTTTGCATTATCTGGATATGCCCCTGCAGCACGCTCATCCCGACACCCTCAAACGGATGCGCCGCCCGGCCAATGTGGAATGGGTGTACCGCACACTCGAAAAAATGCGCTCCGCCATGCCGGATCTGGCCATCCGCAGTACTTTCATTGTCGGTTACCCCGGCGAAACGGAAGAGGAATTTCAAACCCTGCTGGATTTTTTGCAAACCGTTCAACTGGACCGCGTTGGCGCTTTCACTTTCTCCTTTGAAACCGGCACGGCCAGTGAACCGCTGGGCGATCCCATCCCTGCTGAGGTAAAACAGGAACGTTTAGAACGATTGATGAAATTACAGGAAAAAATCTCCCTTCGGCGCAACCAGACTTTCATCGGTAAACGCATGGAGGTACTGGTTGAGGGATTTGACCGCAATCTGACCATCGGCAGATCGTATCGTGATGCCCCTGAAATTGACGGATTGGTATTCGTGGAAGGGCAGGCTCCACTGGGCAGTATTGTGCCGGTACAGATCAGCGGTGCATTACCTCACGATTTGACCGCTATCCCTATCGGAGAATAATCTCAGCCATCGTGTATGAAACGCCTGCCTGACTTCACCGCCTTGCTTTTAACCCTCATCACCCTTGTGGCGGTTTATCAGGTTACTACCCGGATTTACGAAGGGGTGCCCCACATCGAAGATGAAGTGGCTTATTCATGGCAGGCTGCCCTGTACAGCCGCAATCAACTTGCCATTGAATCGCCACCCTGTCCACATTGCTTTCTGACCCCCTTTGTGGTGGATTATAACGGCTTACGCTTTTCCAAATACCCTCCCGGTTGGGCAGCAGCCCTTTCGTTGGGAGTGCGCTTGAATTTACGCGACTGGGTCAATCCACTGCTGGCAGCCCTGTGTGTCTGGATGACTTACCGCCTGGTAAGCCGTATGACCCGTCCGCTAACCGGTTTGCTGGCAGGCCTGTTAACCGTTACTTCACCCTTCTTTTTGTTAAATGCGGGAACGTTGCTCTCACACATCTGGTCATTCTTTCTCACGCTTACTTTTTTACTGGCATGGCTGGAAATTACCGCTCCGCAAACTTCCATTCCCCGCTGGATAAGCGTGCTGCTGGGCGGTCTTTCTCTGGGACTGCTGGCGCTCACCCGCCCGCTCACCGCCGTTGCGGTTGCTTTTCCTTTCTTCGTTGAAGGAATCGTCCACCTGTTTCGATCCCCTTCAGCAGTGCGTTCGTCTTTGCTGATGACCGGCTTACTGGCAGGTGGGCTGGCAAGTTTACTTTTCGTCTGGCAATATGCCGTTACCGGCAATTTTTTGCTCAACCCATATACCCTGTGGTGGGAATACGACAAAATCGGTTTTGGGCCCGGCATCGGCGTACAGGAAGGTGGACACAACCTGTACTGGGCGAGGTTGAACCTGAAACACAGCCTGCATAGCGGTGTAAGCGACCTGTTTGGCTGGGGACGAATTTCCTGGCTGTTCCTTCCGTTCGGTTTCATAGCCCTCCGCCGCCGTAAAGCGGTTTGGGCTG
>NZ_JBRCOK010000107.1:0-10277 GCF_053501535.1 Bellilinea sp.
GTCGGACCCACCGTCATGGTTTCAACATATTGCTCCAACTCAACCGAAAAAACCTTGATGAGGTAAGTTCCCCGTGGAAGCTCTCCGGTGAAGCTTTCCTTGTACTTCAAATCAATTTTATCCAGCAATTTGAGGTTCGGACCAAAATACACTTCAACGACCACCGGCAGTTCCTGAGTCAATCCTAACTTCGTGCCATCAATGCCGTGTGTGATGTGCGCAATAAAGGTTGGGCACCTGACGCCCGCCTCCACCGGTGAGTAGGAAAAACCCACCAGAAGGCTGAGAAACACTACAATAGACAAAAGCCGAATCACAGTTTTCATTTAATCCTCCACTGTATGAAAAAAAGAATTACCTCAATCCATACCCCCACATTGAAACTTACCTGCGGGAGTAATCGGATTGATTGACACCCATGTTTATAGTTTATCATATTTATAAACAAAATCAATGTAGGTCTTCCCCAAATGACCAAAAATCACCCTCGATAAAAGAACCGCCAGCAAAGCTGGCGGTGAACAGACCGGGGAAAAAGGGCTGAAAATCAATGGAAATTACCGGCTGGCGGCTTTGCTGGCCAGTTCACGCACCAGCACGCGAATGGTGGGTTCGCCCTTCTCACCCAAACGAGCCAGCAAGTTAACCTTAACACAACCGGGGATTTCGACCGGTCCAACTTTCATTGAATCGATGAAGACACCCAGCTCTTCCGAGAAGACCTCAATGGTGTATTCACCTACCGGTAATTCTGCCTGGAAATTATCTTTGAACTCCAGCGGAATCTGCGCTAGCAAACCACCATCTTTGTAGACATACGCGATCACCGGCAATTCTTTCGAGAGACCGAGCCGGGTGCCATTGATGCCATGGCTGACATTGACGAAGAAAGTTTCGCATTGATCGCCTTTGGTTTGTGCCTGCACCGGGCTGATGGCGAAACCAAAGAACAACGCCAGGACCGCAATCATGGATACAATTTTTGCAAACGGTTTCATGTCTTAATTCTCCCTTTATTACCTAAAGCAATATGATGATGAATTTGATCAGATTAACCCTTTCTCCGTCTGTTGAAGTTGATCGAAGATGGTTATCGGTCTGCTTATGCATAATACGTTATACATTGTGCAAATTCAAACCTTTGTATAGTGTTTTTATCAAGATTTTTATTTCTTTTTGCTTTCTTTCCGTGAAAATACTTTTTATAAGAAGCCTATAAGAAATATCCTCTTGACAAGCCAATTGTTGACTCGGATAATCTATAAATAGAATAAAAATTATCCGTTTTACCGAAGGGCAGGTTTTTATGCTGGAAATTCCATCACACTCAAAGATTCTGGTCGTGGGCGGCGGCCCCGGCGGCGCTACTGCCGCCACTTTACTCGCCAGAGCTGGTATTGAAGTAACTCTTTTAGAGGCATCCCGTTTTCCGCGCTATCACATCGGCGAATCGCTGCTGCCAACCATGATTGATGTCATCAATCTATTGGGTATGCGTGAAAAAATGGAAGCCTTCGGCTTTCAACGCAAACACGGCGCCTATCTGGAGTGGGGGCGGGATACATGGTCGCTCAATTTTGGTGAGCTGGCGGGAGACACCACCTATAGTTTTCAAGTGACCCGTGCTGAATTCGATCATCTGCTCCTCGAACATGCCAAAAGTCAGGGCGTAAAGGTGTTCGAAGGGGTGGAAGTCCGCAGCCTTGAATTTGAGGGCGAACGTCCGGTTTCAGCTTCGTATCTGGTCAATCAATCTGGCAACGGCAGCGCCGGTCAAACCGGTACAATCACTTTCGATTATCTGATTGATGCCAGCGGACGCAACGGCATCATGGCAAACCGCTATTTGCGCAACCGGCGTTACCACCAGGTCTTCAAGAACATCGCTTTTTGGGGCTACTGGAAAAACACCGACCGGCTCGCCACCGGCCGCGAAGGTGATATTGCCGTGGGTTCAATTCCCAACGGCTGGATTTGGGCAATTCCTTTGCATGACGACACGATGAGCATTGGTGTGGTCATGCACAAAGACGCCGTGGCTGCCAAACGCTCGCTGGGCTTGGAGGAAATCTATCAGCAGGCGCTGCGGGAATCGCCCTTGATTGCCCGCATCGTGCAAGAAGCCGAGCTGGTTTCCGACCTTAAAACCGAAACGGATTATTCCTACACGGCTGAAAAATTCTCCGGTCCGGGTTACTTCATGGTTGGAGATGCGGCTTGTTTCCTTGACCCCCTGCTTTCCAGCGGTGTGCATCTGGCTACATTTAGCGCAATGCTGGCTGCGGCCGGTTTAATCACCATGTTTGAAGGTGAAATCAGCGAAGAACAGGCTGTATCCTTCTTCGAAAAAGCCTACCGGCAGGCTTACCTCCGTTTTCTGGTCTTTCTCTCGGCATTTTACGATATCAATCGCGGCAAAGAGTCCTATTTCTGGGAAGCGCAGCGGTTAACTCAGGAAGATGTGGACGAAAGCAACCTGAAAATGGCTTTTCTCAATCTGGTTACTGGCGTTCGTGATTTGCGCGATGCACAAAGCAATACCCGCCATTTCATTTTGAAGGAAATGAGTGAACGGATCAGCGAAAACTTGAATTTCCGCAAAGACAAACAGGCCCTTGCCAGTCTGCAGGGTGACGACTTAAAAGCCGCCCGTGAAAATGCGCGCTTCTTTTCTTCGGTGGAAGGTCTGTTTGCCCTTAATCAAGAGGATGCCATTGATGGTCTGTATGTTCAGACCAAACCACGCCTGAAACTGGCGCAAATATAAGACCTGTAATCGAAACGAGTAAAAAAACAAGCCCGGTTTTGTTGCGCCGGGCTTGTTTTGTGCTGCTCAAAGGCCACCTACGGATTATTCACCGGCGCTGCCAGCATGTTCTCCAATACAATTTCAAGCGCCATCGTGTGGCTGCAAACACCGCGTGTCTTGAAGAAGTCACAGTCACACTGCCAACGTCCATTGTCGTATTGAATATGGTGCGGATTGTTGTTCCCATCCATGGTAACGGTAAAAGAATGGAAGTGAATCCGCTCTCGTTCCTGTGCATACCGCCTGGCTTTTTCCCGCTTTCCGATCATCCCATAATCCATTTCAACTGGTCTCCTTTCGATTTGAAATTTACAAAAAGGCACGCGTCATCACGCGTGCCCCGAATGTGAGCCAAACTTTGAATATGTCGCAAAAACAGGCATTTGGATGCGCCTCGTTCCCTTTCTTAAATATATTATAACGACTCACCGGTAAAGTCAACGACTTCACCTAAATTTTAAGAAACCTCTTAACTGGGAAGAATCTTTTCTAACACCAGTGCATCTTCTCCGCCGTGATAATAATTTACCCAGGTGGTATATACCACATAGCCTTCCCGCTGATACAACTTCAAAGCCGGCAGGTTGGATTTGCGCACACACAGACGAATGCGTTTGCTGTTTAACTGGTTTTCACACTGGCGGAGCAGTGCGTGTCCAACCCCCCTGCGGCGATATTCCGGCAAGACCCCCAGCGTCACAATCCAGCCGGCCCCATCTCCTCTGCGCAACTCTCCCGCCACAAAACCAATCATGTGACCATTGGCTACCGCTTTCAAACGCACAAAACCCGGAAAGGTGAGGACGACCAACAAATCAAACCACGGCCAGGCATCCTGTTCAAATACCACTTTCTCCAAACGGTAGAGGTCTAAAAAATCCCGCCAACCGGCTTTTTCGATGATATAGTCCATAGGAAAGCAGTGGGAATGGGGAGAAAAGCACCCACCCGACCGGATACGTTACAGTCGGGTGGGTTTTCTCAGTCGTAGAGATTATTCTTTGTTTTCAGGTGTGTAGCGCCCTTTGAGAAAATCACCCAGCAGACTGGTGAATTCCATCGGGAAGATGAACTTGGTGGACTGACCCATGCCGATGTTTTTGAGCGTTTCAAAGTATTGCAGGGTCATTGTCTTCTGATCAATGGTGCTGGCTACCGAGAAGATGCGCTCCAACGCCGCCGCGTAACCTTCGGCTCGCAGCAATTGCGCCTGTTTTTCACCCTCGGCCTGCAGAATAGCGGCCTGTTTCTGCCCATCTGCGCGCAGAATGGCGGCCTGTCGTTCACCTTCGGCAATGTTGACGGCTGCTTCGCGCTGACCTGAAGATTCGGTTACCACGGCGCGGCGGGTTCGCTCAGCCGCCAGCTGGCGGTTCATCGAATCCTGCACGTCGCGCGGCGGGATGATCTCACGGATTTCCACATTGGTGACCTTGACACCCCACCGTTCGGTCACTTCATCCAACCGAACGCGCAGAGCCTGATTGATTTTCTCACGCTCCGAAAGCACACCGTCCAGCATGATTCCGCCGATGACCGAACGCAGGGTGGTGGTTGCAATACCCTGTGCCGCCATTTCAAAATTGCCTACTTGCAGCACACTTTGTACCGGGTCAAAGACCTTGTAGTACCACAGAAAATCAATTGAGATGGGCGCATTGTCGGCGGTAATCGAGGTCTGAGCCGGTATTTCACGCACCTGTTCGCGCAAATCCACCCGCACAGCACGATCAATGAAGGGGATGAGAATGATCAGACCCGGCCCACGGGCACCAATGCAGCGCCCCAGGCGAAACACGACCAATCGTTGATATTCCGGAACAATTTTGAGAGCCGTGCCGAGGAAGATCAACGCCCCCAGTACGACAATTCCTATCAGACAATAGATGACTTCCATTTTTCTAAACCTCCATTTTTCTTGGTTGACTGTCTGGAATACAGCCTTTCGGATATGATGATCCCGATAGGGATTTTTTTACTCTTCGTCCACTTTTTCAACCCTTAAAATTAGCCCTTCACGTTTGACCACCCGAACTTTGCTGCCAGCCGGAATTTCCTCCTCGCTCCACGCTGACCACTCCTCACCCATCACGTACACTGCTCCCTCACGAAAAATATCGGTTTTCGCCTCTCCTACCGATCCTATCAGGCGGTTGAGATCAAAATCCTTTCCGCGACCGATGGCTTCAATTCCTTTTCGCCCAACGATCCAAAGAATTGGGATAACGATCAGTGAAGTGACCAGCGCCAGCCAGAAATTAACCGCCGGTTGACCTTCGGCGGTTTCAAAGAGAAATACCGACCCGGCGATGACGGCTGCAATGGTAAGCAGTAAGAAAATCCAATGACGGGAACGACGCAGCGCCAGATAAAATGGCACGACCCCAACCACCAGTACACCCAGCGCCCAAGGGTTGATGCGCAGGCTGAGCGCTCCAATACCGGCCAGCACAATGGCGAACAAAGCCCCAATTTCCAGTAAACCGGTTCCGGGTGAGAAGAGCGCCAGAATCCCCAAAACCAGTCCGAGTACCAGCAGAACGTACGCAACATTGGGATCCATCAGCGGATTCATGGCTACCTTCCTTGTCCAGAACAACCCTTTGGCAGAAAAACGTGCAGGTCTTACCTGTCTATAAAAATTATACCTGACAAAACCCCCACCTCAAAACGAAATGTATCACTTCCGGCGGTTAAACGGAGAAGACAGCCTTCTCAGGCTGCCTTTCCATCTCTACCACTATCTTATCCCTGTATCACCTACCCACCAGGAGCACGACTTTGCCCGGAGGAATGAGCAACGACTGCCTGAATTTATAATACCCAACCTGAATTAAGATTATTCAAAGAACAGGTTAGCAGTTTGTTAAGAAAGAATCATTCCAGTTCCAACCGCTCAAAGGCAAAACCGCCCAGCAGACCACCCGCCACACACAACAAACCTAATCCCAGCAGGTTGCCAACCTCAATTGTGCCAGGTAATGGCAATTCTCCCAGCATGTAAAACAGCGGGGAATAGCGCACCGTCGAGTCGGAAGAGTCGAGCCCATAAGGCAGATACAACAGAATCAAAAGGATTACCCCAACCAGCCGATCGAGCCAAAAGGATTGACTCAAGACCCCCAACAGGATACCGACTTCCCCGAATAAAACGATCAGTAAAAACAGACCAGGCAGGAATCCCCAATAACCAAACGGCAGTTGACTTCCGGTGAGGAGAATCGCCCCACTCCCGCTCAGAAGACCCACCACCGTCAGCAAAAAGCAGGCCGAAAGCAGGTAACCCACACGGCTGAGATAAACCTGCCAGCGCGGCAACGGATACGCCAGTAAAAATGCAATCGAATGTCGCACCGCCTGACCTTTGAAGAGCTTCCCTCCCTCCCAGAAGGCAAACATCCCGCCAATAACCGGCAGGCCAAACACGGCCAATACCAGCAGCCAGTAAGCTTGCTGTGACTCCAGCAATGGGTTGAACCAATCCGCCAGGCGATCAACGAAGGCTTCATCCACCAGCAGCGGATAAAACAGTGCAGCTGCTCCACACCAGCCCACAACAATCCCACACCAGAAGGCAACCCTGCGCCTTCTTTCCAGCCAGAGATCCTTGAATAAATCAAGCCGCATAGGCTGGAATGCCGTAAACGGTGTGATAAACCTCTTCGAGACTGGGCTGCTGGCTGATAATATCCAGCACGCGGAACTGGGTGGCGGTTTTCAGCAACGCATCCGGGTCGCCCAGCACGGTGCAGTACACCTTGTTCTGATCACAGACCAGTTGATTGATATTGTTCAAACCCATGAAAATTTGCGGGTTGATCGGATTGGCAAAACGCATTTCAATTTTACGGATGGCGCGGGCGCGCAGTTGAGCGCCGCGTTCCACGGCAATAACCCTTCCCTGATGCAATACTGCAACGCGGTCACAAATGCGCTCCATCTCAGAAATGGATTGGGAAGCAATCACCACCGAGCGGCCTTCGGCGCGAAATTCAGCAATCAGCCGGTAGAGTTCCATCTGGGCAGTCGTGTCCAGATCACGCGAAGGTTCATCCAGCAGAATTAATTCAGGGCGGTGCATGAACGCCTGAACCAGACCGACTTTGCGGCGATCAGCCGGAGAGAGCCGTTCACACGCCAGATCCAGGTTCAGTTGAAAGCGGGTTGCCAGTTCATGTGCAAAGGTCATTTCCACACCACCCCGTAATGCCGCAAAACGCTCCAACAGTTGACCGGCAGTAACCCCTTTGGGTAAAGTCAGGTTTTGAGGTAAATAGCCCACCAGCCTCCGCACCTTCAGACCATTGCGCTGGCAGTCCATTCCCAGAACCAGTGCCTGACCATGGGAAGGACGGATGAAATCAAGGAGAATATGGAGCAGGGTAGATTTACCAGCACCGGACGGTCCAAGCAAGCCAAATACTTCCCCCGGGTCAACTTCCAGCGTCACCCCACAAAGCGCCGGGCGGCGGTGAAATTCCTTGGTTAAATTTTCGGTACGCAGTACGAGGTAGCGCATTTTCAACCTCCATGTCCGTCAGATACCGGTAAAAAACACCGGCTGGTGTCGAGATACCAGCCGGTCAAAGGAGGCAGTTATGCACCATCGATCTTCAGGCTGGTATCTCTCGGCGGGATTGCCATTCTTGCAAAATTTTCTCGTACGACTTTTCCAGCAGCGCCGTCCACTCGATGATCTCATCCATCCGTTGGCGGGCGGGGTGATCTTGTGCCAGTCCTTGCAGGCCCTCTTCCGCCATCTCGCGCAGGTTCTGAACGCTCTCCAGGCGCATTTCCAGCGAATTTTCCCAGGCCTCATCGGAGAACACATAATAATCACTGCGCTCACCGGGCAGAGAAACCCGCTCGGCCAGCCCGGCCATCATCAGCGTGCGGAGGTTGGTGGAGATGCTGCTGCGGCTGACCTGCAACACCTCGGCCATCTCTTCCGGCGAAACCGGACGGCTGGCAATCAACAGCAAGCCCAGTATCTTCCCGCCGATGCGCGGAATGCCGTACTCCTCAAAGTGCAATCCCATATTTTCAATGAACTGGGATAGGGTTAATGGGTCTCCCGATATGGGAGGGGTACTATCACCACTATCCGTTTCGTCTGAAACCATACTGTTCTTTGCTCCTTAAGATAAAAAAGCCAAATCCGCCATTTGCGGACGCTTTCATTTTACAATCATTACTCATTTCTGTCAAGACTGAAATGACTATACTTTTTTGCAAGGTATAAATCAATCAGCGGTTGATTGAACAACTACTTATTAATAAAAACAACATAAGGCTGATCCCAGTTGTTCAACCCACTAAAAAATGGTAATCTGTTCTTTTTTGTTTGCTCTGTTGGAAGGGGGGGATATATCGAATTAACTTTCTCAGTATTAGCAACAAGCATTCTCGCCGTGTCCCGCCTCCCCCAATTAACCGGTCAGATTTTGCCCTTAAACCAAACTCAACTTATTAAATTGGTGATTGAATCTGAGAGTGCTTTCGGCTAGAATATATTGGGGTTGAATCGTTTTCATTCCAGCCTTCTTTCGGAAGAGGAGAAGCCAATGAGCCAACAACCGGGCGAGGAAATCCAGCAGGCATGGATCGCCTTTGTCACCAACCACGTTTTACTGCCGCAGATACGCCCGGTAATTGCCGCCTCTTGGGAACGCTGTTGGGCACGGGTAGATCCGTACTCCCCTCACCGCCCGCCCCATCTTTCTGCCGAACACTTGCTTTCCATTCAGGTCAATCACTTTGACCTGATGGCCATTGCCCGCCCAGTCATGGAAGATGTGTATCAATACATCGAAAACTCCAATTCAGCCATCCTGTTCACCAACAATGTAGGCTATTTACTGGATGCCGTCGGCGATGCCAACATCATGGCCATGCTGGAGCGAATGGGAATCACGCCGGGTACACTGCTCGCGGAGGGAGAGATCGGCACAAACGGGATTGGGCTGAGTTTGCTGGAACGAACTCCTCATTTCGTCAAAGGGTTTGAACATTTCCGCCAGCCCTTCCACCTGTATGATTGCGCGGCCGCGCCAGTATTCGACACCTCCGGCAAGTTGATCGGTGCTTTGGGAGTGATCACCCTGCGCGGCCATCTGCACCCCCACTCGATGGGAATGATCACCGCCGCCGCCAGGGCCATCGAGGCTCAGCGTCAATCCGACCAATTACTGGAAGAACAGAACAACCAATTAACCGGCCTGAATGCCATTCTTTCCAGCATTCAGGAGGGCATTCTGGTATGGAACGCAGAGGGAATCATTTTGCACGCCAACCCCACCGCCGCCAACCTGCTGCGCGTCAAACCGGACAGCCTGCTCGGCTCGAAACTGGATGCCTACATCCGCTTCCCGCGCCCGGTACAGGATGCACTCCAAAAACAAATTCCAATCAACGATCTTGAAGTTCAACTGACCGTTGCCGGTGAGCCGGTCAGCTGTCTGCTCAGTTTACAGTACATTCATGGCCGGCACGGTTTGCGCATGGCAATTGCCGTGCTCCGGCCGGTGAAGACCCTGCGTGAATATGTCCAGCGGCAGGTCAGCTCCCCCACCTTTGACCTGCAAAACCTGATCGGTGAATCGCCCGCCATTCGCCGTGTTCGGCGTATGGCGCGCAGCGCCGCGGCCGCACGCGGCTGCGTCTTGATCCGCGGAGAACCCGGCACCGGTAAAAACCTGCTGGCGCGGGCGATTCACTATCACAGCCAGCGCAGCCATGCTCCCTTTGTGGTTTTTGCCTGTACCGCTGTGCCCAGCGAACTGGCGCTGACTGAACTGATCGGCAGCGAAAAAGGCAATCGTGACGGGGCGCCGATCACCAGCAAATTTGAACTGGCCGCTGGCGGCACACTCTTTTTACAGGATGTGGATCAATTGCCGCTCGAAGCCCAAAGCGTACTGCTCAACTTTCTGGAACTGGGCATCATCCAGAAAATTGGCAGCCGAAAACCCATTGAGGTGGACGTGCGCATCATTGCATCCAGTTGCGCTCCACTGGAGCATCTGGTTCGTGAGGGCAACTTCCGCGCCGATTTGCTCTACCGGCTCAGTTCCCTTGAAATCGTGCTGCCGCCCCTGCGCGAACGCAAACAGGATTTAGACCTGCTGATCGAACAAATTCTTCAAAGGTTGTCTAAACAGGTTGGCCACCCCCTGACCCTCAGCCGCGAAACGCTCAGCCTGTTGAAGGCCTATCACTGGCCCGGCAATGTACGCGAACTGGAATCGGTGTTGACCCGCGCTGCAGTTCAAGCCAGCCCGGGCCGGCTGATCACCCCCGGTCATTTACCCCACTTACAGCCCATGACGGATTTTGAACCTTCACCCTCCAGTGAGGACGGCCGTATACTGCCACTGGAGGAACTGGAAAAACGTGCCATTTTGCAAGCCGCTCAATACTGTCAGGGCAATGTAACCCGCATGTCCGAAATGCTGGGAATCGGCAGAAC